>JALVPS010000414.1 GCA_027031685.1 Gammaproteobacteria bacterium
GCGGGCTCCCCAGCCCGCTCCATCACCAGGCGCACGCGCTCGCCCTCCACCAGGGCATCGAGCACGCCGGGGGCCGCGGCCAGCCGCGTCTGCAGGCCGCGGTGAGAGATGCCGGGCGCGCTAACCTGAAATATGCGGCCCTCCACCTCGGCGCTGAAGTCCGCCGGCGGCCCCTGGCCCAGCAGCCTGCCCTGGTGCAGCAACAGCACCTCGTCGCAACGCTCGGCCTCGTCCAGATAGGCGGTGCTGAGCAGCACGCTCATGCCCTGCTCCCGCACCTGGCGGTAGACAATGGCCCACAGCTCGCGCCGCGACACCGGGTCCACGCCCACCGTGGGCTCGTCCAGCAACAGCAGGCGCGGCGCGCGCAGCAGGGCGCAGGCCAGGCCCAGCTTCTGCTTCATGCCGCCGGAGAGGCGCCCGGCGAGGCGCGCGGTGAAGGGCGCCAGGCCGGTCATGTGCATCAGTTCGGCGTAGCGCGCAGCGCGCGTCTCATGCGGGATGCCCTGCAGCTCGGCATACAGGTCCAGGTTCTCCTGCACGCTGAGGTCCTCGTAGAGCCCGAAGCGCTGCGGCATGTAGCCCACCACCGCCTGCACCGCCTGGGGATCGCCCACGGCGTCCAGGCCCAGCACGCGGATCCCGCCGCGCGCCGGCCGCAACAGGCCGCAGGCCAGGCGCATCAGGGTGGTCTTGCCGGCGCCATCGGGGCCGATGAGGCCGGTGACGCGGCCGGCGGGAATCTCGAAGCTCACCCCGTCGAGGGCGGTGATCTCGCGTCCGTCGACGGAGAACACCTGGCGCAGGTCGCGAAAGCCGAGGACGGTGTCGGGATTCATGGCGCGGGAGGCGTGTGGGGCCCGCCAATGAACACCAATGAACGCGAAGGAGCAGGCGTAGGGTGGGCACGTCTTTCGTGCCCACGCGTGATGCCCGGGCCCCGTACCAATGTTCCGCGTGGGCACACAAGACGTGCCCACCCTACACCAGGTTCATTGGCGTTCATTCGCGGACCCACCCCCACAGGGCCGCGGCTGGCTGCCGGCGTCGGCCTGATCCAGTTCGATCTCCACCGTGGCCGGCATGCCCAGGCGCAGCTCGCCCTCGGGGTTGCAGGCGAAGATGCGCACGGAATACACCAGCCGGGTGCGCAACTCCGGGGTCTGCACCGTCTTGGGGGTGAACTCGGCGGTGGGCGAGATGTAGCCCACCCAGCCCTGGTAACGCTTGCCGGGATAACTGTCAGTCGTGATCCAGGCGCTGGCGCCCAGGCGCACGCGGCCGAGCATGGGTTCGGGCAGGTAGGCGCGCACCCAGACGGGGTGGAGGAAGGCGAGGGTCAGGGCCGGGGCCTGCGGAAAGGCCATGTCGCCCGGCTCGAGGATGCGGTTGCGGATCACGCCATCGGCGGGGGCGTACAGGCTGGCGTCAGCGAGGCGCTGGCGGGCCTGGCGCACGGTGGCCTCGCGGGCCTGCAGCTGGGCGCGGGCGGCGGCGATGTCTTCCTTGCGCGCGCCGGCCCGGAGCAAGGCCAGGGTGGCCTCCACCGCCTTCACCCGCGCGGCGGCGGCATCGGCCTGCGAGCGCGCCTGCTCCTCGTCCTGCGGCGAGGCCAGCTTCTTGGCAAGTAACTGCTCGACCCGTCGGTAGCTGTCCCGCGCCGCCTTGGCCTCGGCGCGGGCGGCCTCCAGTTCGGCCTCGGCCTTGCGGATCTCCTCGGGCCGGCTGCCCGCCTCCAGCCTGGCCACCACCTGCCGCTGGGCCTCCAGCGCCGCCTCCGCCTCGGCCAGCCGGGCCTCCAGCAGTTCCGTGTGCAGGCGCGCCAGCAACTGGCCCTTGCGCACTTGGTCACCCTCCTGCACCAGCACCTCGGCGATGTGCTCGCTGGCGTTGAAGGCCAGCTGCGCCTCGCGGATGTCGACGTTACCGTACAGGTCCAGGCGGTCGGCCTCAGCGCCCGGAGGCGGTGACTGCAACCAGAAATAGACACCGGCTGCTGCGACGATGACGACAAGTACGAGGAGGGGAAGGACTTTCTTCATCGGGGATCCCTGGAACGAGATGGGTGGCCATGACCAAGAAGCTCAGGTTAGCAAATATGCTGATGGGCCAACAGTGCCAGGTGGCAACGGCCCACTCTCGGCCGGTGACGGGGCGCGGTGACGCCGGCGCCAATGTCCGCCATGGGCGCTCCCCACTCACGCCGTGTGGCCCACCCGTCAATGGTAGTATCGGATCATGCGCACCGGTATCGCCAACCTCCCCCTGCACGGCGGCAAGGCCCCGCGCTGGCTGTTCGAGCGCATGACCCGGCTGGCGCGGGAGATCGTCTGCCACCTGGTGGCCGAGCTGGTCTACGGCGCGCGCGCCGCCAGCCGCGATCCGGCCGCCTACGCCTTTGCCCACGGTGGCAAGGACGGCACCCCCTACCCCGTGGCCCGCGAGCACTGCGACCGGACCATCGACGCCTTCCACGTCGCCCTGTCCCGGGCCCGGCTCGGTGACACGGAGCGCCGCGAGGCCCTGAAACGGCTGGGTCAGTGGGCCCAGCGGCTGGCGGAACCCCCGCTCCGCCCGGCGGCGCGGGACTGAGGCGCCCCATGTCCGCGCCGGCAGGCAGGCCCGGCAGGGTCCACATCGGCACCTCCGGCTGGTCCTACCCGCACTGGAAGGGCCCCTTCTATCCCGAAGATCTGCCCAGCCGGCAGCTGCTCGCCTACTACGCCCGCCACTTCTCCTGCGTGGAGATCAACAATTCCTTCTATCACCTGCCCTCGGAGCGCAGCCTGGCCCACTGGCGCGAGGTCACGCCGCCGGACTTCCTGTTCGCCGCCAAGGCCAGCCGCTACCTCACGCACATGAAGAAGCTGAAGGACCCGCAGGCGGGCCTGGACACCTTCTTCCAGCGCATGGACATCCTCGGCGACAAGCTCGGCCCGGTGCTGTTCCAGCTGCCGCCGCGCTGGCGCTGCAATGCCGAACGGCTGGAGGCCTTCCTGCAGGCCCTCGGCAACCGCCACCGCCATGCCTTCGAATTCCGCGACCGCAGCTGGATCGATGACGCGGTGCTGGCGCTGCTGAAAAGATACGGGGCCGCCTTCTGCATCTACGAACTGGCCGGCTACCGCACGCCGCCGCACCTCACCGCCGACTTCGTCTACCTGCGCCTGCACGGCCCCGGCGGGGCCTATGAGGGCCGCTACGACGACCGCACCCTGGCGGACTGGGCCCGCCGCATCCGCGACTGGCGGGCGGCGGGGCTGGACGTCCACGCCTATTTCGACAACGACCAGGCCGGCTACGCGGTCGACAATGCGCGAACGCTGCGGGCGATGTTGCAGGAGGAG
>JALVPS010000415.1 GCA_027031685.1 Gammaproteobacteria bacterium
GACATACGCAGGCACAGGGCGTGCAGCGCCTCGTCGGCCCGATCCGCGCCCAGCGCCAGGGTCACGCGCGGCGACGACCAGCCCAGCTGCCACAGATCCAGGGCCGGCCACCACGCCAGGCCCAGCCAGCCGCCGCCCCCGAGCCAGCCCACGCCCAATCCGCCGCGCCAACGCCCATTGACGTGGCGCAGTGCCAGCCGCCCAGTCATATCCCCGCTCAGGCGATAGTCGGCGCGCAGCAGGACGCGCGGGGACAGCGCCTGCCGCCAACGCCGGCGCAGGCCCTCCCGCCCGCTCACCAGGGGCGCCAGGGCCGGTATGCCGTCCGTCTCCTCCACGCGCCGGTCGGCATTGGCGGTGATGTCGGTGAAGGGCACATCGCGCCACCAGATGACGCCCGGCAGGTCCACCGCCTCACCGTGCAGCAAAAGGCGGGGCGTGGCCCGCCAGTCCACAGCCAGGTCCAGGCTCAGGCCGATCCCGTTGGGCGGCGCCACCGCGCGGTGGAACAGGGCGTCCTCGCTGTAGAAATAGTCCACCCTGGCGCGCCGGTCGGTGCCGCGGATGTCGCCGTCGATGAGGTCGTCCGCCTGCAGCAGGCTGAGGCCCGCCCGCCAGCGCAACCCCGGCCGCGCGCGACGCGCCGTGAACAGGCGCAGCCCGCGGGCCACGAAGTGCTGGGCGGACAGGCGCAGGTCCCAGCGCCGCTCCGGGTCCACGGGCAGGTCGTTGCGGTCGCGGTAGTAGAACTCGGCCGTGTCGGGCGAGAACCTCAGCGCGTAGTCGTAGCGGTAGAGGAGGCCCACGCCCCAGGCGCCACGCGTCACGCCGGCCTCCAGCCAGTCGTAGGTGAACTGCTCCTCGCCGCCGCGAAAGGCCCCCTGCCAGTCGTCCAGCGCGGCCCGGACACTCACCGGCTCGGACCAGGTGAAGGAGTCCACATGCACATAGGCACCGGCCCGCACCGCCGGCGGCAGCAGGGCGAGCAGGGCCCAAAGGCAAAGGGGCTGCCACCAGGGCAGCCCCGTCTTCCGTGCGGCCATGCCGGATGGGACGGCTCAGATCAGGGTCTCGATCGTCCCGTCGCTGTAACGGATGACCGGCACGCCGTCGCCGTCCGGCGTGCTGATGATGCCCACCGGCCGGCCATTGACCAGCACCGCCCCTTGCACGGCGTCCCTGACCGCCTTGACAGTGAGCTTGTCGCCTGCCGTGTCGGTGAAGGTCACCTCGCCCAGGCCACTGTTGGGCTCGACGATGGCCTCGCCGGTCAAGCTCTGGCCGTTGCGCGCCACGGTGGCCACGAAGCGCGCCTTGCGCCGGCCGATGCGCTCGGCCGTGACAGTGAGGGTGGCGACGCCGTGGTCGCCGCCCAGATCCACTTCCGTGGTGAGGTTGACGGTGCCCTTCACGAACTGGTCTCCGGTCTCGAAATAGAGCCCGTCGCCATCACCATCGCCCGGCATGTCGCCACCCTGCCGGCCCAGCAGCGCCAGCAGGTTGAACTGGCCGGGATTCTCCAGATCGACGCGCACGCTCGCCCGCAGGGAACGCGCCTCGGCCGCATCGGTGAACGCGCCCGTCAGGTGCAGGCTGCCCGGGGTCAGGGGCGGGCCCTGATCCGGCGCGGCACCGAGGGCCCCGGGCGCCAGGGGCACGAAGCCCAGGTTCAGCTCGCCAGTGAAGCGGCCCTTGCCCTTGGCGGTGAGGATGACCTGCCCATCCAGCCCGGCCCCGGCGGGTTCCGGCCTGGCGCCACCTTGCGGGGTTGCCTCACCCGGTGCGGTCACATCGAAGGTGACCGGTTGTTGCAGGCCGGTGTGGGCAAGCAGGTCCTTCACCTCCAGCCTGACGTTCTCGTCCTCGATGCTGCCGTTCACCTTGAACTGCAGCCCGCCCAGTGTGACGGTGCCGGTGCCGTCCTTGATGTGCTGCAGGTCGGCCTTGCTCAGGCTGGTGAACAGGGCCAGGGAGACGTCATCCACGGGCAGGGAGACATTGCTCACGGTGAACTGCACGCCGTCACTGACTTCCTGTCCGGTGACCTCGACGCTGCCGACGGGTGTGCCATTCTGCGTGATGGGGACCGTAAAGGTCTGGAACACGTCTTCACCCGCGTCCAGTTTGGCCGCCAGGAAGTCGCCCACCTGGGCCAGGCCGCTGGCAAAGCGGTCCAGCAGCTGGCCGGCATTTTGGTCCAGCACCTGGCCGGCCAGGTCCATGTCCTCGCCAAAGGCGTCGGCCGGATTCTGCAATCCCTGGATGTTATGCACCCAGGCACGCACCCTCTGCACCAGCGCCCGGGCCTTGGCCACGTCGTCGGTGCCGGCGCCATCACCCGGCTCGGGGTCGAAGCTGCCGCCATTGGCGGTGACCACGGCGCGGATCAGCTCCACCCGGTTCCTGAGGTAAGTGGACTGCACACCCGAGCGGCCGGCCTCGTCCTCCACGGCCTCGATGAGGTCGCCGATCTTGATGTCGTCGCTGGCGTCGAACTTGCCGTCCTCGAAGCTGCGCGCCAGTTTCTCCAGGCCCTGCCTGAGGCCGCCGGCCCGCATGGCGAGCTTGCTGGCGCCGGCCACGAAGGCGGCATAGGCGCGCGCCTTGTCATCGGCCCCTTCGCCGCCGTTCTTGGTGATGTCCACCGGCTCCACCGACAGGATGTCCACACCCACCAGTTCGCTGATCTCGGAGATGGCGGCCTTGACCGTTTCCCTGGTCACCCTGCCGGACTTGAGGGCGCGTTCGGCGGCCATCTGCGTGAACGGGGTGATCTGCACCTTCACCTTCTCGCCCTTGGCCGGCGGCGGCGCCACGGCCTCCATCTCGAAGTCGCCGTCGAGAGCGACCGGCTTGCCGTATTCGCAGCCGACGCCGTGCATGTCACAGATCATCGTGGCGCCCGGCTTGGCCTTGACCTTGATCAGCAGCGGGCCGCCGGTGTACCTGTCGCGGTCGATGGCGGCCTCGTAACGGCCGTTCTCGTCGGTTTCGGCCTCACCCACCTTCCTGACGGGGTTGCCGCCGTCGTCCAGTTCCCACACCTCCACCAGGCCATGCTGGATGATGCCCTTGGCGGCCACACCGCTGGTGGTGGCATAGTCGGTGGTGTTGCCGGCGGTGTTGCCTCCGCCGTTGTCGTCGCCGCCGTTGCCGCCGCCGCCGTTGCCGCCCCCGCAGGCGGACAGGGCAAGGGTGGAGGCAATGGCCAGCGCCAGTGCGCTGTGCTTGAGAAGCTGTGCGGTGATCATGGTTCGGATTCTCCGTCCCTGGTTCATGGATTCGAGACCCGGCCATCTTGGCAGAGGCCCTATCCCCATGACCA
>JALVPS010000416.1 GCA_027031685.1 Gammaproteobacteria bacterium
AAGGCATGGGCGGTCAACGTGGCATGTCCGGGATGAGTGGCATGGGCGGCATGTCCGGGATGCAGGGCATGGGGGGTATGTCAGGCATGAGCGGCCAGCAAAAGAAACCGTGGTGGAATCCATTCAAAAAATAACGGCTTGTGGCTGATGTGTTGGCACCCGGGCATGGGTCCGGGTGCCGCTTTTGAGACCTATTCCCGGGAGTCGAATATGCGAGTTCTTGTGGACAGATTGTGCCGGCTGGCCTGCGTCGTGGCGCTGGCGGGGCTGGCCCAGGGGGCGCTGGCGGGTGATGCCGCGCCGAAGGATTACGAGCGGGCGCGCTGGGATCCCATTCATTTCAAGCCGGCCATCGCCAAGGCCACCGACGAGCAGTGCCTGGCCTGCCACGAGGAGATTCTGGAGCGCAAGCCACGCCAGCGTTCGCCAGCGGGCGTGAAAAAGTCCGAGGTGCTGGCCTGGTATGAAACGCTGGACACCTATGCCGGCGAGCAGGACACGTTCCATCGCCGCCATCTGGTCCTGCCCTATGCCAAACAGGTGATGGACTTGCACTGCAATACCTGCCACCAGGGCAACGACCCGCGTGACGAGACCTCTGGCACCTCGGCCACGGCCCAGCCGGGGCTGACCATGCGCAAGATGGTCGATCCCTGGGTGTGCGCCCTGTGCCACGGGCAGTTTCCGAACGAGAAGATGGGCATTCCCGGGCCTTGGCTGGCCAACGCCGGGAACTTCGGCAACAACTGCCTCACCTGCCACGCCAATGTTCGCACCGAGCGGCACAAGGGCATCCCCTTCCTCAAGGCCGAGGCCATCGAAGAGGCCGGCGCCAAGGACAGCGACGTGTGCTACGGCTGCCACGGCGGACGAGCCTGGTATCGCGTGGCCTTTCCCTATACGGCCAAGCAATGGCCCGGCTGGGGTGATCCGCCCAAGGGACTGGGAGAGAAATTCGCACCCGCCAGGAAACCCTAGCCCACTCTGAATACCGGAGCAGAATTATCATGGCCAAGCATGACATCGAACAGATCCTGCAGTCGTCGCTGAACCTGTCGCGGCGCGATTTCCTGAAGACCTCGGCGCTGGGCTCGGCGGCCCTGGCCGCCGGCGGGTTGGTGAAGCCGCGCGAGGCCAAGGCCTTCGCCTACGAGCCCTACCCGCGCGACGACCAGCTGGAGACGGTGGTCACCTCCTGCGCCCACAACTGCGGTTCCCGCCACATGCTGGTGGCGCACAAGAAGGGCGATGTGATCGTGCGCCTGTCCACCGACGATGGCAGCTATCAGGCGGGTGGCCATTTCGGCAAGGACACGGAGGAGGAGCCGCAGGTGCGCGCCTGCCTGCGGGGGCGTTCCTATCGTGCGCGCATCTATTCCGCCGAGCGCCTGCTGTATCCCATGATCCGCGTCGGTGCCCGTGGCGAGGGCAAGTTCAAGCGGGCCTCCTGGGACACCGCCCTCGACTACGTGGCGGAGAAGATGATCCGCATCAAGGAGCAATATGGCCCGCAGGCCCTGCTCGACCAGAGCTATGCCGGCGCCTCCTATGGCGTGCTGCACAAGTCGGACCAGATCGAGGGCCTGCTGGGACGCTTCCTGGGCCTGTTCGGCTGTCGCACCAGCTCGTGGTCGGTGCCCTCCTATCAGGGGACGACCACCAGCTCGCGCTGGACCTTCGGCACCATTCAGGATGGCAACGAGGACGACGCCTTCGCCCATTCCAAGCTCATCATCATGTGGGGCTGGAATCCGGCCTACACCTTCCACGGCGGCAACACCTTCTATTACATGCGGCTGGCCAAGCAGCGTGGCTGCAAGTTCGTGCTGGTGGACCCGCAGTACACCGACTCCGCGGCAGCCTACGACGCCTGGTGGATTCCCATCCGCCCCAATACGGATGCTGCCATGATGGCCGGCATGGCCCACTACATCTTCACCAACAACCTGCAGGATCAGGATTTCATCAACCGCTTCACGCAGGGGATGGATGCCGGCACCATGCCGGCCTGGGCGCGGAACTCGCCCAACGGCAAGGAAAATTTCAAGGACTACATCCTCGGCAAGTACGACGGCCAGCCCAAGACGCCGGAATGGGCCGAGAAGATCTGCGGCGTCAAGGCCGAGGACATCAAGAAGCTGGCCCATATGTACGCCACCACCAAGCCGGCCGCCCTCAAGGCGAGCTGGGCGCCGGGGCGCAATGCCTATGGCGAGCAGTATTCGCGCATGGCTGCCGCGTTGCAGGCCATGACCGGCAACATCGGCGTGCTGGGCGGCTGCGCCGAGGGGGTGGGCAAGGCCTGGCACGCGGAGGCGGTGGCCTATCCCTACGACCAGTACGCCAACAAGTGGTGGGCGTCCATCAAATCGGACCGCTGGGCGCACATCGTGCTGAACTATCCGCGCGTCACGCGTGAGGAGGCGGGCCTCTGGCCGCGCAACGACGAACTGGACGGCGTGGTGCCCAATATCCGCGGCATCTTCTGGCAGGGCTCGGACTGGTTCAACCAGCTCACCAACATCAACAAGGAAATCCAGGCCATCAAGAAGCTGGACCTGGTGGTGTGCAACGACTCCACCATCACGCCCTCCGGCCTGTTCGCGGACGTGCTGTTCCCCATCGCCACCCATTTCGAGCGGCACGATGTGGCCCTGCCCTGGTACAAGGGCCACTACTACATCCACCGCCCCAAGGTCATCGAGCCCCTGGGCGAGAGCAAGACGGACTTCCAGGTCTATACCGAGCTGGCCTGGCGCATCGGCGGCGAGCGCTTCGGGCGCATGTACAACCCCAAGGCGAGCCGCGAGTATTTCGAGTACAACGACGCGGTGGACGAGGCCTACCTGCGCGAGTGGTGGGAAGGGCGCGTCATGCACCACCAGGGCGTGACCATGCCTTGGGAGGAATTCAAGCGGCGCGGCGTGTACAAGTTCAAGCTGAAGGAGCCTCATGTGGCCTTCCGGGAGCAGGTCCGCGACGGCAAGCCGTTCCCGACCCCGTCGGGAAGGATCGAAATCCTCAGCACCGAGCTGGCGCGCATCACCGACTGGAAGCGCACCCGCTACGGCTACCACGTGCCGTCCATTCCCAAGTGGATCGAGCCGTGGGAGTCGCTCAACAGCCCCAAGACGAAAAAATTCCCCTTCCACCTGATCTCGCCCCATCCGCGCTGGCGCACCCATTCCATCTTCAACAACATCCCGTGGCTGCGCGAGACCTACGAGCAGGAGGTGACCATCAACGCCGACGACGCCCGGCGGCTGGGCATCAAGACCGGGGACATCGTGGAGGTGTGGAACGAGCGCGGCCGCGT
>JALVPS010000417.1 GCA_027031685.1 Gammaproteobacteria bacterium
GCCCTGCCCTGGCTGAGCGGGCCGCTGCCGGACAGGGGCACGGCGCAGCGGGGGCAGCGCGGCCCGCTCAGCCAGGGCAGGGCAGCCTGGCAGGGAGCGCACAGCAGGCGGCCCGGCGGTAGGTCGGCGCTGTCGCACAGGTGGCAGCGGTCGCCCAGCAGGGCGCGCCACAGCGCCGCGGCGCGCCGCCTCATGCGGTTGACTCCCCGTCGGGCACCGTTAGACTGGATCGTTCGTCCCCCATCCGCAGGTCTCCTGCCCCATGGCAAAGAAGGTCGTCACCGCCGCCGCCGCCAAGCTGTTCGACTACGGCAACCTGGTGGCCATCCTGGTGCCGGTGCTGATCCCGCTGTGGTTCGGCGTGTCCATGTTCGTGTACGCCATGAACCGCCACCACCCCAATCCGCGCGTCGGCCACCACACGCAGTGGGCGGCCTACCGTTTCTATGGCCTGATCGGCCTGGTCATCCCGGTGGCCACCTTCTTCCCGGTGGACATCCGCTACTACCTGGCGCTGTGGCTGGTCCTGGCCGTCATCCTGGTGCCGTGGACCCTGTACGCGCTGTGGCGCATCGACCGGGAAGAGTGGCACGATATGACCTACGACGACACGCCGCGCGAGGTGTCCTGGCATGAGTGAGCTGCGCCACGACTGGCGGCGGGAGGAGATCGAGGCCCTGCTCGACCTGCCGCTCAACGACCTGCTCTACCGGGCGCACGGCGTGCACCGCCGCCACCACGACCCGCACCTGATCCAGACCAGCAGCCTGCTCAGCATCAAGACCGGCGCCTGCCCGGAGGACTGCGGCTACTGCCCGCAGAGCGCCCACCACCACACCGAGCTGGCGCGCGAGCGCCTGCTGCCGCTGGACGAGGTGGTGGCCGAGGCGCGCGCCGCCCGCGAGCGCGGCGCCACCCGCTTCTGCATGGGGGCCGCCTGGCGCAACCCCACCGACACCAACCTGGAGCGCATCCTGCCCATGATCGAGGCGGTCAAGGACCTGGGCATGGAGACCTGCGTCACCCTGGGCATGCTCACCGCCGACCAGGCGCGCCGCCTGCGCGCCGCCGGCCTCGACTACTACAACCACAACCTGGACACCTCGCCCGAGTTCTACGGCCGGGTCATCACCACCCGCACCTACCAGGACCGGCTGGAGACGCTGGAGCACGTGCGCGCCGCCGGCCTCAAGGTGTGCACCGGCGGCATCCTGGGCATGGGCGAGTCGCGCCGCGACCGGGCCGGCCTGTTGCAGCAGCTGGCCAACCTGCCGCGCCACCCGGAGTCGGTGCCCATCAACAACCTGGTGCAGGTGGAGGGCACGCCCCTGCACGGCACCGAGCCGCTCGACCCCTTCGAGTTCGTGCGCACCGTGGCCGCTGCGCGCATCGTCATGCCGGCCTCCTGGGTGCGCCTGTCGGCCGGCCGCCACGACATGAGCGACGAGCTGCAGGCGCTGTGCTTCTTCGCCGGGGCCAACTCCATCTTCTATGGCGAGAAGCTGCTCACCACCCCCAACGCGCCGGCCGACCGCGACCGCGCCCTGCTGGAGCGGCTGGGCCTGCGCACCACGGCCGGCCCCGGCGAGGAGGAGGCCGTCCGCCGCCGCGCATGAAATCCCTGCGCGACTTCCTGGCGCAGCGCAAGCGCGAGCACCTGTATCGCCAGCGGCGCATCGCCGCCGGCGCGCAGCGGCCGGTGATGGAGATCGACGGCCGCCGGGTGGTCAACTTCTGCAGCAACGACTACCTGGGGCTGGCCGCCGACCCGCGTCTCACCGAGGCCTTCCGCCGCGCCGCCGACGAGTGCGGGCTGGGCAGCGGCGCTTCCCACCTCATCTCCGGCCACCACCGTTGGCACCACGCCCTGGAGGAGCGCCTGGCCGAATTCACCGGCCGTGAGCGGGCGCTGGTCTTCTCCACCGGCTACATGGCCAATCTGGGCGTCATCCAGGCCCTGGTGGGGCCGGGCGACGCAGTGTTCGCCGACCGCCTGAGCCATGCCTCCCTGCTGGACGGCGCCATGCTGTCTCGGGCCCGCCTGACGCGCTATCCCCATGGCGACGCCGAGGCCCTGGCACGCCGCCTGGACGCCAGCCGCGCCGCCCGCCGCCTCGTGGTCACCGACGGCGTGTTCAGCATGGACGGCGACGTGGCGCCGCTGTCCGGGCTGGTGCAGGCCGCCGAGCGGCACGGCGCCTGGCTCATGGTGGACGACGCGCACGGCATCGGCGTGCTCGGCCAGCAGGGTGGCGGCAGCCTGCAGCGCGCCGGCCTGGGGCAGGACGAGGTGCCGGTGCTCGTCGGCACCTTCGGCAAGGCCCTGGGCACCGCCGGCGCCTTCGTGGCCGGCAGCGCCGAGCTCATCGACTACCTGGTGCAGACCGCCCGCCCCTACATCTACACCACCGCCATGCCGGCTGCCCTGGCCGCCGCCACCCTGGCCAGCCTGGACGTGGTGGCCGCCGAGCCGGAGCGGCGCAGCTACCTGCACAGCCTGGTGCGCCGTTTCCGCGTGCTGGCGCGCGAGCTGCCCGCTCCCCTGTTGGCCAGCGAGACGCCCATCCAGGGCCTGGTGCTGGGCAGCGCCGAGCGTGCCCTGGCCGTCAGCCGACGCCTGTTCGGGCTGGGCTTTCTGGTCAGCGCCATCCGCCCGCCCACCGTGCCGGCCGGCAGCGCGCGGCTGCGCATCACCCTGTCCGCCGCCCACAGCCGCAGCCAGGTGGACGACCTGCTGGACGCCCTGCACACCGCCCTGGCCAAGACTGGCTGAGTGACCCGGCGCCCGGTCAGAGCAGGCCGCGCTCGGCGAAGGACACCGTCTCGTCGCCCACCACGATGTGGTCCAGCACGCGCACGTCGATGAGCGCCAGCGCCTGGCGCAGCTGTTCCGTGATGCGCCGGTCGGCGTCGCTTGGCTCGGCCACCCCGGAGGGGTGGTTGTGGGCCAGGATCACCGCCGCCGCGTTGTGCTGCAGGGCGCGCCGCACCACCTCGCGCGGGTGCACGCTGGCGCCGTCGATGGTGCCGCGGAACAGCTCCTCGAAGGCTAGTAGGCGGTGGCGGCTGTCCAGGAACAGGCAGGCGAACACCTCCTGTGGCAGGTCGCGCAGGCGCTGCTGGGCGTAGCGCCGCGCGAGGGCCGGGTCGGTGAAGGCCTCGCCGCGCGTCAGCCGCTCCTGCAGGTGGCGGCGGGCCATCTCCAGCACCGCTTGCAGCTGCACGAACTTGGCCTCGCCCAGCCCCTTGTGGGCGCAGAAGCGGGCCTGGTCCAGCTCCAGCAGGGCGCGCAGCCCGCCGGCGCTGTCCAG
>JALVPS010000418.1 GCA_027031685.1 Gammaproteobacteria bacterium
CGGTGAAGGTGACCTCCGTCTCGACCTTTCCGGTCATGCCATGCACAAACCCGGAATCCACCTGCGTCACCGTCAGCTCAATGGAGCCATCGATGATGTTGCCGCCGGTATCGCACTGATCGAAGCTGATCTCGATGGCGTCACCGGCACTGAGGGTGCTGTCCGTGTCGGTGATGGTCATGGTGGCACTGCCGGTGGCGCAAGTATTGGACACCGGCTGCGGCGACCCCGTGGGAACGCCGCTGGCTATGGCGGTGGACAGTCCGCCCACGGCATCACCGGCCATGGTCTCGCCTATCTCGAACATCAGGTTTCCCACGCTGATGATGCGACGCCCGATGTCCTGATCCGACTGGGCATCGAGTACCGACTGCGCCTTGCCACCACCTCCCCCGCCACTGCAGCCGATCAGGGCCAGGGAAAGGGCGGTCAGTAGCACCATACCGATGTGGTGTAACGGGCGATATTTCATGGACAGAGGTTCCTCTTCAACGAATGGCGTTGTCACGTTCCACGGGATGAAACACCGTTGATTGAATATGGGGCGCACTCTATCGGCTTTCCAGTGCTCAGGACGTGCGCCAGATCACACTGGCCATGCGGCCGGTGGCGCCGTCGCGGCGGTAGGAGTAGAAGCGGCGCGCGTCGTGCCAGGTGCACAGCCCGCCGCCGGTGACGGCGTGCAGGCCGCGGGCCGCGAGGCGCTGGCGGGCCAGGGCGTACAGGTCGGCCAGCCAGCGGCCGGCCGGCGAGGGGCGGAAGGCCTCGGCGGCCTGCGGCTGGCGGGCGACAAAGGCGGCGCGCACCTCCTCGCCCACCTCGAAGGCGTCGGGGCCGATGGCCGGCCCCAGCCAGGCGACCACGGCCAGACCGGGCAGCGCCATGGCGTCCAGCGTCGCCTCCAGCACGCCGGCCAGCAGGCCGCGCCAGCCGGCGTGGGCCACGGCCACCGCGCTGCCGTCGCGGGCGGCGAAGAACACCGGCAGGCAGTCGGCCGTGAGCACGGCGCACACCACGCCCGGGCGGCGGGTGAAGCTGGCGTCGGCGCGCGCCCCCAGCGCCGCCTCGGCGGCGTCCACCACGCGCGTGCCGTGCTCCTGCGTCAGCCACAGCGGCCGGGCCGGCAGGCCGAGGGCGCCGCGCAGGCGCACGCGGTTCTGGCGCACCAGACAGGGATCGTCGCCCACGTGGTCGGCCAGGTTGAGGCTGTCGTAGGGCGGCGGGCTGCATCCACCCAGGCGGGTGGAGACGGCCGCCTGCACGCCGGGCACGCCCCAGTCCGGCCGCAGGAATTCGAGGCCGGCCCCGCTCATGCCGCCAGCGCCGCCAGCAGGTCGCGGAAATCCGTCGGCAGGGGCGAGATCCAGGCCATCTCCTCGCCGCTCAGGGGGTGACGCAGGGCCAGCCGGCAGGCGTGCAGGGCCTGGCGCGGGAACCCGGCCAGCGCCCGGCGCGCCGCCTCGGAGGCCCCGGACGGCAGGCGCAGGCGGCCGCCGTACACCGGATCGCCCACGATGGGGTGGCGACGGTGCGCCAGGTGCACGCGGATCTGGTGGGTCCGCCCCGTCTCCAGCCGCACGGCCAGCAGGGTGTGGCCCGGCAGGCGCTCCCGCACGCGGTAATGGGTGACAGCCGGCTTGCCGCCGCGCACCACGGCCATGCGCTTGCGGTCCACCGGGTGGCGGCCGATGGGGGCGTCGATGGTGCCGCCGGCCACCGGCTCGCCCTGCACCAGCGCCAGATACTCGCGGTGCACGCGGCGCGCCTGCAGGTCGGCCACCAGCCGCTGGTGGGCCGTCAGGTTGCGCGCCACCACCAGCAGGCCGGTGGTGTCCTTGTCCAGGCGGTGCACGATGCCCGCCCGCGGCACCCCGGCCAGCTCCGGGAAGTGGTGCAGCAGGGCATTGAGCAGGGTGCCGGACCAGTTGCCGGCCGCCGGATGGACCACCAGCCCGGCGGGCTTGTCGATGACGATCAGCCCCTCGTCGGCGTGCACCACCTCCAGCGGCAGATCCTCCGCGGCGAACGTCTCCGCCGCCGGCTCCGCTGCCACGTCCAGGGCCACCCGCTCGCCGCCGGCGATGCGCGTCTTGCCCGGCGGCGTGTGCCCGTCCACCGTGATGCGCCCCTGCTTGAGCCACTGCTGTAGGCGGGCACGGGAGAAATCCGGAAAGACCTCGGCCAGCGCGCGATCCAGGCGCTGGCCGGCCAGTTCGGCGGGAATGGTGGCGGACAGGGATCGGGTCGACACGGCTCGGCGGGACGTCAAATGCTGCTAGTATAGCCCTTTCGATTCGCGGATCTCCGAGCCATGACACCGATGCGGATGGGACTCATCGCCCTGCTCTGCCTCACGCTGCTGGCCTGCGCCGGCTGGGGCAGGAAGAAGGAACCGGAACTGGGCAGCAAGGAAGAGGCCGCCCAGCTCTTCGCGCGCGGCGAGAAGTACATGAAGAAGGAGGACTGGGAACTGGCCATCGACACCTTCGAGCGGCTGGAGTCGCGCTACCCTTTTGGCGAATACGCCCAGAAGGCCCAGCTGGAGATCGCCTACGCCCACTACAAGCTGGGCGAGCCCGACGCCGCCATCGCCGCCGCCGAGGAATTCATCAAGCTCAACCCCCTGCACAAGGAGGTGGACTACGCCTACTACATCAAGGGCCTGGCCAACTTCCACCGCTACGAAGGCCTTCTCGACCGCTTCATCCCCAAGGACTACGCCGCCCTGGACCCCGAGCCCTACCAGCAGGCCTTCAACGACTTCAAACTGCTCGTCAAACGCTTCCCCGACAGTAAATACGCCCCCGACGCCCGTCAGCGGCTCATCTACCTGCGCAACCTGCTGGCCCGCCACGAACTCCTCGTGGCCGAACACTACGAAGCCCGCCGCGCCTGGGTGGCCATGGCCAACCGCTGCGCCTACATCGTCCAGCACTACGAAGGCGCCGACATCGTCCCCGACGCCCTCGCCAAACTGATCAAGGCCTACCGCAAAATGGGCCTCGACGAACCCGCCAGCGAAGCGCGCCGCGTGCTCGAACTCAACTTCCCCGAACGGGCGGCGGCACTGCGGCGGTAGCGTTCGCCCGGTCAGGCTGGCCGGGCTGGTGGTTGGCGAAGCCCGATACGCCCCGCCAAAGATGGCTCGACCACCTGTTGAATGCCGTACCCTCTCGACGCCCCAATCGGCGGGTCCGCTTCGCTTGACCCGTATATGGTCTCCTCCCGTATTGCAAGCACTTGTTTGCCGTCGTGACAGGGACAGGTGTGCTTCCGTATATCCGGCCTTTCT
>JALVPS010000419.1 GCA_027031685.1 Gammaproteobacteria bacterium
CTCTTCCACCGCCTCGCGGGCCGCGCCCAGGGCCGCCTCCCGCTCGGCGCGCTCGGCCTGTAGGGCCTCGCCCTCACCGCCCAGCGCCTCGGCCTCGGCCAGCGCGGCGTTGCGCGCCTCGGTGGCGGCCGCCAGGGCCACCCGCTCGGCCGCCAGCTCGGCGTCGATCTCCGCCAGCTCGCGGGCGATGGACTCCCGCCGCCGCTGGCGGTGTTCATGGCGTGACTGGGCGCGCCCCAGCCGCGCCTGCAGCTCGGCGAACTCGCGGTGGAACTGACGCACCGCGGCCTGTTCCTCCTCCCGCACCTTTTCCAGCGCCTGGATGGTCTCGCGGTGCGCCAGGATGGCCGCCTCGCGGGTGGCGATGTCGGCGTCCAGGTCGCGCAATTGGCGCTGCAGGGTCTCGATCTCGCGATTGCGCGCCAGCAGGCCGGCGTGCTCGTCCGTCTCGCGCCGCATGCGCGCCCAGTGGCGGCCCAGCCACAGCCCGTCCGGGGTGATCACCGACTCGTGGGGGGCCAACGTCTCGCGTCGCGCCAGGGCCTCTTCCACGGTCTCGGCCAGATACACGCTGGCCAGCAGCGGGCGCAGGCTGGCCGGGGCACGCACCTGCGACCACAGGGTGCCGGGCGCCGGGGCGGCGTCCGCCTGCGGGTCGGCCTCGGCCAGCAGCAGGTGGCCGCGGCGCAGCTCGGGCAGGGCCGGCACGTGCGTCGCCAACCGCTCCACCACCACCGCCTCGAGCACGTCGCCCAGCACCTGCTCCACCACTGCCGCCCAGGGGGCGCTGGCCTCGATGTGCTCGCCGACACGCGGCGCCTCGTCCAGGCCGTGGGCGCGCAGCCACTCGCCGGCGGCCTGCTGGTCCTTGCCCAGGGCGGCCTGCTGCAGGGCCTCCAGCGAGGCGAGCCGGCCGCGCAGCGACTGGGCGGCCTGCTGGCGCTCGGCGAGCGCCTCGCGCTCACGGCGCAGCGCCTCGCGGTGGCGGCGGATGCGGGCCCCGGTGTCGTCCAGCGTTCGCTGCAGGGACTGCTGCTCAATGGCGGCGCGCGCCACGCTGTCCTCCAGACTGGCCAGCGCCTCGTCGTCGCCCTCCTCGCCGGAAAGCTCGGCCTGTTCCCGGCGCAGCCGCTCGGCACGCCGCGCCAGGTCGTCCAGGCGGCGCTGCAACTGTTCCATGCGCGCCTTTTCCACCTGCGCCACCTGCAGCGGCCGGCTGGCCGCCTGGCGGTGGGCCTCCCAACGCTGCTGCCAGTCGGCCATGGCCCGCTCGGCCTGCTCGCGCACCTCGCGCGCCTCGGCCAGGGCCGCCTCCCGCGTCTCCAGCTCGGGCGCGAGACGGGCCAGTTCGGCGTCCAGCGCATCGAGACGTGCGGCGTCCTGCCGGATGGCCGCCTCGCTGCGCGCCAGGGCCTGCCGCAGCTCGTCGTGTTCCTGGCGGCGCCGCGCCAGCAGCTCGCGCTGGTGGCGGATGTCCTGCTCGACGTTGGTGATCTCGCCGCCCACCTGGTAAAAGGCGGCCTGCTCGGCTTCGAAGGCCTCGCGGGCGCTGATCGCCTGCTCGCGCAGCGCCTCGATGCGCGCCTCCACCTCGCGCACGGCGGCCAGGCGCCGCTCCAGCTCGGTCTGCTGGCGGGTCAGCTCGGCGGCCTGGGCGGCCAGGGCCACATCCAGCTCACCCAGGCGCAGAGCCAGCAGCTCGGCGGCGGCGCGCCGCTCCTCGGCCTTGAGGGCCTTGTAGCGCTCGGCGGTCTCGGCCTGGCGCTTGAGATGGCGCAACTGCTTGTCGATCTCCTCGCGCAGGTCGGTGAGGCGGTCCAGGTTGTCGCGCGTGTGGCGGATGCGGTTCTCGGTCTCGCGGCGTCGCTCCTTGTACTTGGAAATGCCGGCTGCCTCCTCCAGGTAGACGCGCAGCTCCTGCGGCTTGGCCTCGACGAGGCGGGAGATCATGCCCTGTTCGATGATGGCGTAGCTGCGCGGGCCGAGGCCGGTGCCCAGGAACAGGTCGGTGATGTCGCGCCGTCGGCAGCGGCTGCCGTTCAGGTAGTACACGGACTGGCCGTCGCGCGTGACGCGGCGGCGCACGGAGATCTCGTTGTAGCGGGCGTACTCGCCCCCCAGGACGCCGTCGCTGTTGTCGAACACCAGCTCCACCGAGGCCTGGACCACCGGCTTGCGCGAGGCGGAGCCGTTGAAGATGACGTCGTCCATGGACTCGCCGCGCAGGTGCCTGGCGGAGGACTCGCCCATCACCCAGCGCACGGCGTCGATGACGTTGGACTTGCCACAGCCGTTGGGGCCCACGATGCCCACCAGGTTGGAGGGCAGGTCGAGCGTGGTGGGATCGACGAAGGACTTGAAGCCCGCGACCTTGATTCGGGACAGACGCATGGCCGGTCAGGCGCCGCGGCGACGGTGCAGGCACGGCGGGGAGAGGGGGGCGTGGTATAATCGCAAGACTATAACTTATTGATTTTTCAAGGAGAAGGACGATGCCGAGTCAGCCGAGCAAGCAGCTTGAGACATTCGACAACCCCCACCCGGAGCGGGATTTTACCATTCGCATCAAGGTACCGGAATTCACCTGCCTGTGTCCAAAGACCGGCCAGCCGGACTTCGCCACCTTCCACATCGAATACGTGCCCGACCTCAGGTGCGTGGAGCTGAAGTCGCTCAAGCTGTACATGTGGTCGTTCCGCGACGAGGGGGCCTTCCACGAGGCGGTCACCAACCAGGTGCTGGACGACCTGGTGGCCGCCACCCGGCCGCGCTTCATGCGTGTGCGGGGCGAGTTCAACGTGCGCGGCGGCATCTACACCGACGTGATCGCCGAATACCACCGCCCCGGCTGGCAGGCGCGCCCCCTGGTACGGCTACCCTGAGTCGGCCCGCGTGGTGGACGCGCCCCTCACCCTGGGCATCGACCTGGGCACCTCCGGCACGCGCGCCTGTGTGGTGGACGCCGCGGGCCGCGCGGTGGCCTGGGGCAAGGCGCCGGGCGCGGCCCTGCACGAGCCGCGCCCCGGCTGGCGCGAGCAGCGGCCGACGGACTGGTGGGACTCGCTGCGGGCGGCGGTGACCGCCCTGCCCGCCGCGGCGCGGCGGCGGGTGGCGGCGCTGGCCGTGGACGGCACCTCCGGCACTGTGCTGCTGGCCGACGGAGCCGGCCGGCCCTGCTCCCCTGCCCTGCGCTACGACGACCGCCGCGCCACCGCCGAGGCGGCGGCCATCGCCCGCGCGGCACCGGCCGGGAGCGGCGCCCACGGCGCCAGCAGCGGGCTGGCCAAGCTGCTATGGCTGCGGGCGCGACACAGGCAGGGGGCGGCCCTGGCCCTGACCCAGGCCGACTGGATCAACGGCCGGCTCACCGGGCACTGGGGCCGCTCCGACGAGAACAATGCCCTCAAGCTGGGCTACGACCCGTTGGCGCGGCGCTGGCCAGACTGGCTGGCGACCCTGGACCTGCCGCGGGAGTGGCTGCCCGCAGTGCAGCCGCCCGGCACGCCCCTCGGCCCCCTGGCGGACGGGGCGGCCGCGGCACTGGGCCTGCCGGCCACGGCCCGGGTGGCCGCCGGCACCACCGACAGCATCGCCGCTTTCCTGGCCACCGGCGCCGACACGCCGGGGGATGCGGTCACCTCCCTGGGCAGCACCCTGGCCATCAAGCTGGTGGCCGGGCGGCCGGTGTTCGATCCGGCTGGCGGGGTGTACAGCCACCGCCTGTGGTCGCACTGGCTGGCGGGGGGCGCCTCCAACAGCGGTGGCGCCGTGCTGCGCCGGTACTTCAGCGACGCCGAGCTGGCCGAGCTGTCGGCACGCATCGACCCGGAACGGGACAGCGGCCTGGACTACTATCCCCTGCCCGGCCCCGGCGAGCGCTTCCCGGTGGCCGACCCGGACCTGCCGCCGCGCCTGGACCCGCGGCCGGCCGACTCGGTGCGCTTCCTGCACGGCCTGCTGGAGGGCATGGCGCGCATCGAGCGGCGCGGCTACCAGCGCCTGGCCGCGCTGGGCGCCCCCTGGCCGCGCCAGGTGCTCACCGTGGGCGGCGGCGCGGCCAATCCCGCCTGGCGCCGCCTGCGCGAGCGCATCCTGGGCTGCCCCGTGCGCCGGGCGCGCCACGGCGAGGCCGCCTACGGCGCGGCCCTGCTGGCGCGCCGCGCCCTGGGCGGCCATTCCCGCCCCTGACCCGAGGAGATCGAGCCGTGCTCAAGGACTTTTTGCTCGGCGCCGGCTACGTGCTGCGTGGCCTGCGCCTCATCCGCCGCCCTGGCCTACGCCGTTTCGTGGTGATGCCCCTGCTGCTCAACAGCGCCCTGTTCGCCCTCGGCATCTGGTGGGGCTACCAGCTGCTGGACAGCGAGGTCATCCCCCGCCTGCCGGGCTGGCTGGCCTGGGCGCGCTGGCTGCTGGTGCCCCTGTTCGTGGTGACGGCGTCCATCATTGTCTTCTTCACCTTCTCCCTGCTGGCCAACCTGGTGGGGGCACCCTTCAACGCCCTGCTGGCGGAAAGGGTGGAGCGGCTGCTGGGCGGGGCGCCGCCGGACCAGGGCGGCGGGTTGTGGCGGCTGGCCGGCGAGGCCCTGCGCAGCCTGGGGGCGGAGCTGGCCAAGCTGCTCTATCTGGCCCGGTGGGCCCTGCCCCTGCTGCTGCTGTTCCTCGTCCCCGGCCTGAACGCCCTGGCGCCGTTCGCCTGGGCGGCCTTTTCGGCCTGGATGCTGGCCCTGGAGTACGCCGACTACCCCATGGGCAACCACGCCATTCCTTTCCGCTGCCAGCGGCGCATCCTGCGCCGGCGGCGCGGCCTGGCCTGGGGGTTCGGCGGCGCCATCCTGCTGCTCACCAGCGTGCCGCTGGTGAATTTCCTGGTCATGCCGGTGGCCGTGGCGGGGGCCACGGCACTGTGGGTGGAACGGCTGCGCGGTGAGGCGGAGCGGGTCAGCTGAGGGCGTTGCCGAGGGGGCTGCGGTCGGGCAGGAGGTCCATCATCTCCGGATGACCGACGTGGAAGCCCTGCAGATAGTCGATGCCGATCTCGCGCAGCTTGAGGGCGGTCTCGTCGTTCTCCACGTACTCAGCGATGGTGCGGATACCCATGAGGCCGGCGATCTCCTGTACCGACTGCACCAGCCCCAGGTCCACCGGGTCGGAGGTGACACCCTTGACGAACAGGCCGTCCAGCTTGACGAAGTCCACCGGCAGGTTGCGCAGGTGGGCCAGGGAGGAGAAGCCAGTGCCAAAGTCGTCCAGGGCGAAGCGGCAGCCCAGGCTGCGCATGTCGGCGATGAACTCAATGGCGTTGGCCAGGTTCTGGATGGCGGAGGACTCGGTGACCTCGAAGCACAGCCGCTGGCCCACCGCCGGGTTGTCGCGCAGCCGCTCGCGCACGTGCCGGCGGAAGTCGGCGTCGCACAGCGACTGGCTGGAGAGGTTGATGGAGTAGAACCCGCCGAGGGCGCTCCGCTCGTCTCGCTCCAGCCAGTCCAGGGTGCGGTTCACCACCCAGCGGTCGAGGATGGCGAACAGCTGGTAGCGGTCGATGATAGAAAGAAAATACTTGGGCGCCACCAGGCGGTCACCGTCACGCAGGCGGACCAGCACTTCCCAGGCCACCGGGCGCGCCGGCCGGTCGGCGCGGCAGATGGGCTGGCGGAACAGGCACAGGCCATTGCGGTTGACGGCGCGGTGGAACTTTTCCAGCCACAGGGCATCGCCGCTCAGCTGCCCGCCTGCGCCCGCCTCGTCACCGTACACCTGGATCTGGTTGCGGCCGGCGCGCTTGGCGGCATAGCAGGCCTGATCGGCCAGGTCGAGCACCTCCTGGGCGGTGAGCTCGGAGCGGCGTACCTCCAGCAGGCCGATGCTCAGCCCGATCTCGTGGCTGCGCCCTTCCCACTGGAAACGGAAGGTACTGACCGTGTTGTGCAGCTGCTGCACCAGGCGGCGCGCCTGGTCCATGCTGCAGTGGCGCAGCAGGATGGCGAACTCGTCGCCGCCCAGCCGGCCCAGGATGTCGTTGCTGCGCACCTGCTTGCGGAACAGCTCGCCGATGCGGGCAAGCAGGGCGTCGCCGGCACGGTGGCCGGCACTGTCGTTGACCGCCTTGAAGTAGTCCAGGTCGATGTAGCACAGCACGTGCTGCTCGTCGGCGCCCAGCTTGTACAGCTCCTCGCCCAGCAGGGAGCGGAAGGCGCGTGCGTTGTACAGGCCGGTCAGGGCATCGTGGTGGGCCTCGAAGAACAGCCGCTCGGAGTGGGCCCGCACGTCGGTCACGTCCACCAGCGTGCCACGGTAACCGTTGACCTGCCCCTCGCGCGAGCAGAAGGGCTGGCCGATGACGTGTACCACGCGCAACGCTTCGCCGCCCTGCTGGCGCAGATAGCGGTCCACGACCCGCTCGGCACGGATATCCTCGCGCACTGCCTGCAGGCCCTCGCTGTCGAAATAGGGCTCGAAGAAGGCGTCGAAGGGGGCATTCTCGAAGCCGAAGGTGGGCAGCGCCAGGGGGTTGCCCGTGCCGGCGCTCAGAAAGCGCAGCACGCCGTCGGCGTCCGTCTCCCAGAAGAAGTGGCCCACGCAGTTGGCGAAGTCCTTGAAACGGTTGAGGGCCAGATTGAGCGACTGCTGTTCGCGCTTGAGCTGGGCGATGGTCTGCCCCAGCCGGCGGGTGAGGAAATCGGCGTAGTCATCGTCCGGGAGCGGCGCCTCCAGGGTCGTCAGCTCGCCCTGCCGCACCACCTGGCGCAGGCGGGTCTCCGAGTGGACCTCCTGCAGCAGGCGCGCCACCTCCTTGACGCTGGCCGGCTTGGAGAGGATGTGGTCGGCGCCGCAGCGAGCGGCGGTCTGCTTGTCCTCCAGGGTCAGGTAGCCGGACTTGTACAGCACCACCGGCGTCTCGAAGAAGGCCGGATGGCGCTTGATCTCCTGGCACAGGGCGAAGCCGTCCATCTCCGGCAGGCTGGCGTCGGCCAGGATCATGTCCGGCTTCTCGCGGTGCAGCACCTCCAGCCCCTCGTAGGCGTGCATGGCGGTCAGCACGCGCTGGTAGGCCTGCCCGAGGGTGGCAGACCAGTATTGCAGCAGGTCCGCATCGTCGTCCACCAGCAGAATGGTCAGGTTGTGGCTTCGCTTCATGTGCTTATTGTCCCCCAGCAGTCCTTGCCGTGCCCCGACGAACGGCGCCCTGCATGCCCCCACACGGCGCCCAGGATCCGCCCGTCGGACGAAGATAACCGCTCGGGTCGAAGTGAATTGTGCGTCATTTCACAAGCCGGACGAAGCGTGCCATGCGCGCCACCCCCTCGCGCAGCCGCGCCAGAGAGGTGGTGTAGGCGAAGCGCACGTGCCGCCGGGCGGCGTGCCCGCCGAAGTCCAGCCCGGGGGTGACGGCCACGCCCGCCTCGTGCAGCAGACGCCGGCACAGCTCGGCACTGTCGTCGGCCAGGCGGCTGCTGTCGGCGTACACATAGAACGCGCCCTGCGGCACCAGCGGGATGCCGAAGCCCAGCCCGCGCAGGGCCTCCAGCAGGTAGTCGCGACGCTCGCGGAAGGCATCGCGGCGCGCCTCCAGCTCAGGGCGAGTGGCCTCGTCCAGGGCGGCCAGGGCGGCCCACTGGGCCAGGGTGGGCGCGGCCAGGTAGAGGTTCTGGGCCAGCCGGTCCAGCACGTCGATGGCGGCGGCCGGCGCCACCAGCCAACCCACCCGCCAGCCGGTCATGCCGAAGTACTTGGAGAAGCTGTTGAGCACGTACAGGTCGTCACCCAGCGCCAGGGCGGTGGCCGGAGGGGCGTCGTACACCAGCCCCTGGTAGATCTCGTCCACCACCAGCACCCCGCCCCGCTCGCGCACTGCGGCGTGCAGGGCGGCCAGCTCCTCGAGGGACAGCACGCTGCCGGTGGGGTTGGACGGGGTGGTGACCAGCACCACGTGGCGGCGGCCGGGCTGCCAGTGCCGCACCAGCAACGCCGGGGTGAGCTGGAAGTGGGTGTCCGGCCCCACCGGAATGGCCACCGGCTCGCTGTCGAACAAGCGCGCGACGTTGCGGTTGCAGGGATAGCCAGGATCGGCCAGCAGCACGCGCGTGTGACGGTCCACCAGGGCGCCGAACAGCAGCTGCAGGGCGCCGGATGCGCCAGGGGTGACCACGATGCGCTCGACAGGCACGGCCACGTCGAAGCGCTCGCGATAGTGGGCGGCGATGGCCTCGCGCAGCGCCGGCAGGCCGAGGGCGGGGGTGTAGTGGCCGGAGCGGGCGTCCAGCGCGCGGTGGGCGGCGGCGCGCACCGTGTCCGGCGTCTCGAAGTCCGGCTCGCCCACCTCCATGTGCACGATGTCACGCCCGGCGGCCTCCAGGGCACGCGCCTCGGCCAGCAGGCGCATGACGTGGAAGGGCGGGATGCGGGCGCTGCGCGCGGCAAAGGGTTCCATGGCGACAAGCTGGCGGAAGGTCATGGCTGGCGGGATGGCCGCCAAGCCCCGGAGCGGACATGAAACGCTGAAAGGCCGTCCCGGAGCGGGCTCCGGGACGGCCGGCAAAGGGTATGGGCGGGAGGGCTCAGGCCGAGAAGGAGGAACCGCAGCCGCAGGTGGTGGTGGCGTTCGGGTTGCGAATGACGAACTGGGCGCCTTCCAGGCCCTCCGTATAGTCGATTTCGGCACCCACCAGGTACTGGAAACTCATGGGATCCACCAGCAGCGTGACGCCGCCCTTCTCCACCACGGTGTCGCCCTCGTTGATCTGCTCGTCGAAGGTGAAGCCGTACTGGAAGCCGGAGCAGCCACCGCCGGTGACGAACACGCGCAGCTTCAGATTGCCGTTGTCCTCCTCGTCGATCAGCTGCTTGACCTTGGCGGCCGCGGCGTCGGTGAAGATGATCGGATCCTCGCTTGCCTCGGGGGCATTGATCTCGGTTGCGCTCATGAGGGTCGTTACCTCTGAAAACGTGAAC
Organism: Gammaproteobacteria bacterium; assembly: GCA_027031685.1. Taxonomy (GTDB): domain Bacteria; phylum Pseudomonadota; class Gammaproteobacteria; order UWMA-0217; family UWMA-0217; genus JALVPS01. The sequence continues at coordinate 8,950 of JALVPS010000419.1, forward strand.
TTGCCGCCAATCTAGCATTATCCCGGCAAAACGGTCAAGATTGGGCGTCGGCCTCCGGTTTCTCGCGTGTCTCCAGGTACTCCACCTGCCCACTTTCCTCCTTGTGGCGCACCAGGTTGCCGTTCACCTCGGAACCCACCGACATCTCGATGAGCCGGTAGTAGACATTGCCGCGGATGCGGGCATGGGGCAGGAGTTCGGCGTGCCCGGCCGAGAATATGTCGCCTTCCACGGTGCCGTTGACGATCATGTTGGCCACATCCACGTCACCCTCGATCATGCCGTCCTCGTCCAGCACCAGCATGGCGTCCTCGTCCGTCTCGGCCTTGACGTTGCCGATGATGGTGCCCTCCACGTGCAAGGTGCCAGAGAAGCTGAGGTCGCCCTTGATGGTGGTGGTCTTGCCGATGATGGTGTCGACCCGCGTCGATTTCTGCCGTTTCTTGCTGCGCCCGAACATGGTTCATCCCCCTTTGTTGACGGTATGCCACGAAAAACTCTGCTGCACGGCCGCTCGCCTGCTTCCACGCGGCAGGACCTTGACCAGAATGTTTTCCGGTTCGAATCCGTCCGGCAGGACGAACTCGCCCCCCAGACGCTGAAAATACTGGAAGCGGTAGCGCGGTGGCTTGTGATCCGGCGCCAGCGCCGGCCAGTCCAGTATCTTGCGCTTGCCGCCGGCGCGCCCCTGCACGCGCAGCTCGACGTGCCCACGCAGCGCCCGCTTCTTGGGCGCCGTGCTGGTCAGCACCAGCTGGTAGTGATAGCGGCCGGATCCGCCGGCGCGGGTCACTTCCAGTGAGCGTATCCCGATGCCGTCGCGACCACCCTGGCCGGTGTCCACCATGCTCTTGTAGAACGACAGCTCCTCACGCAGGGCGGCCAGCTC
>JALVPS010000420.1 GCA_027031685.1 Gammaproteobacteria bacterium
GTGGCGGGCAGGAAGCAGCGCCGCCCGCCCAGTCAGTCCCGCCCGTCCAGGGCGGCGAGGCCCTCTTCCGCCACCTCGCGCACACCGGGGTCGGCGTCCTGCAGGCAACGCTCCAGCCAGGGCCGGGCAGCGGGGTCGTGGCTGAGGGACAGGTAGTGGCAGGCGTCGGTGCGCACGGCGGGATGGTCGTGACGGGTGAGTTCGCCGAGCCGGTCGATGCGGCTGCGCAGCAGCTCGCTGCCCTCCAGCGCCTCCATGACCACGCCGATGCCGATGCGGGTGGTGATCTCCGCGTCGGGTTCGGCCAGCAGGTCGATAACCGCGTCCAGCACGGCCGGGTCGCGGCGCACGGCGGCTACCACGGCCTGCACGTCGCCGCCGGTCATGCGCTCGACGATCCAGTCGCGCAGGCCCTCGGGGCTGGCGGCCTTGCGAGCCCATTCGGCCAGCTCGGCCTGGCTGTGCAGGCCGGTGAGCTGCAGGGGGCCGATGCGCACCCAGGGCACGGAGCGCACGCCGTACCGCCGGGCCACCTCCGGGTGCCGCTCCAGGTTGACCACCTCCAGACGGCCTATGGCGCCCTGCTTGACCAGCTCGGCCAGGCCGGCCAGCACGGTGGGACAGTGGGGGCAGTGGCTGCTGAGCAGCAGCAGGGCGTCGGGGGCGGTGATGTCGGTCATGGCGGGCCTCGCGGGGTGGCTGTGGCGAGGCTAGCAGATGGCCGGCGGCCGGCAAAGGCGCGCCGTCAGTTGCGCAGTGTGGCGATGAGGCGCTTGGGATGGCGCAGCAGGCCGAGGGCGGCGCCGATGTCCGGCACCACCACGTCGGCGGCGGCCAGGGCGCCGGCGAAGGCGCCCTCCTGCTGCAGCACGGCGATGCCCAGGGCCGCCTCGCCCAGCATGTAGATATCGTTGCGGCCGTTGCCCACAGCCACACAGTGCACGGCGCCGAGGCGGCGCACGAAGTCGCGCTTGGCGATGTCCTGCGCCTCGGCCGGCACACGTCGCACGTCGCAGGGCAGGCCCTGCAGCCGCTGTCGGGCATCGCCGTGGATGTCGGCGGTGAGCACGGTGAGACGCAGGCGCGGCGCCAGGGCGGTCAGCGCCTCGGCCACGCCCGGCAGCAGGGCGCCGTCCAGGGCCAGGGTGCCGTTGTAGTCCAGCACCAGGTGGCGCAGGTCCAGCTCGCCGCGGCCGGGGATGACGATGCGCAGGCCGGCGCTCATTCCGGCTCGTAGCCCAGGTTGGCGGCCAGCCAGCGCTCCACCTCGGCCACGCTCATGCCCTTGCGGCGGGCGTAGTCCTTCACCTGGTCGCGCTGGATCTTGCCCACGCCGAAGTAGCGCGCCTCGGGGTGGGCGAAGTACCAGCCGGACACGGCCGCCGTGGGGTACATGGCGAAGCTGCTGGTGAGGCGCAGGCCGATGCGCCGCTCCGGCTCCAGCAGGGCCCACAGGGTGGCCTTCTCGGTGTGGTCCGGGCAGGCCGGGTAGCCGGGCGCCGGGCGGATGCCGCGGTAGGCCTCCTTGATGAGCTCCTCGTTGCTGAGGTCCTCGTCCGGGGCGTAGCCCCAGAACTCCTTGCGCACCCGCTCGTGCATGCGCTCGGCGAAGGCCTCCGCCAGGCGGTCGGCCAGGGCCTTGAGCAGGATGGCGTTGTAGTCGTCGTGGGCGCTCTCGAAAGCCCTGGCGCGTTCTTCCACACCCAGCCCGGCGGTGACGGCGAAGGCCCCCAGCCAGTCGGGGCGGCCGCTGTCGGCGGGGGCGACGAAGTCGGCCAGGCACAGGTTGGGGGCGTTGCCGCGCCGCTCCATCTGCTGGCGCAGGTGGTGCAGGGTGACCAGCACGCTGTCGCGCTGCTCGTCGCGGTACAGGGCGATGTCGTCGTCGCCCACGGTGTTGGCCGGGAAGAAACCCACCACGGCGCGCGCCGTGAGCCAGCCCTCGGCGACGATGCGCTCCAGCATGCGCTGGGCGTCCTCGAACAGCTGGCGGGCGTGCTCGCCCACCGTGGGGTCCTCGAAGATGCGCGGGAACTTGCCCTTCAGCTCCCAGGCCGAGAAGAAGGGCGACCAGTCGATGCGCTCCAGCAGCTCGCCCAGGGGGTAGTCGTCGAACTGCAGCAGGGCGCCGGGCTGGTCGCTGCGCCCCACGGTGAACACGTCCGGCGCCGGCAGGTCGGCGGCGAAGGCGAAGTCGGGGGCGAACACGGCCGGCCGCGGCGGCTGGTAGGCCTGCCAGTCGGTCCGGAACTTGTTGGCGCGGGCCTCGGCCAGGGACACGCCGCGGCGCTGCCCGCCCCGCCCGGCGCGCTCGCGGCGGATGGCCTCGTACTCGGCCTTGATCTCGCTCACGAAGCGCGGCCGCAGCTCGTCGGACAGCAGGTTGCTGGCCACGCCCACGGCGCGCGAGGCGTCCGGCACGTACACCACGGGGTGGTCGTAGTGGGGCTCGATCTTGACCGCCGTGTGCACCTTGGAGGTGGTGGCGCCGCCGATCATGAGCGGCTTGTCGAAGCCGCGCCGCGCCATCTCCTTGGCCACGTGCACCATCTCGTCCAGGGAGGGGGTGATGAGGCCGGACAGGCCGATGATGTCCACGTCCTGCTCCTGGGCGGTGCGCAGGATGTCCTCGGCCGGCACCATGACGCCCAGGTCGATGACCTCGTAGCTGTTGCACTGCAGCACCACGCCGACAATGTTCTTGCCGATGTCGTGCACGTCGCCCTTGACGGTGGCCATGAGGATCTTGCCGGCCGCCTCCACCTCGCAGCCCTGCTTCTCGGCCTCCAGGTAGGGCTCCAGCCAGGCCACGGCCTTTTTCATGACCCGCGCCGACTTGACCACCTGGGGCAGGAACATCTTGCCGGCGCCGAACAGGTCGCCGACCACGTTCATGCCGGCCATGAGCGGCCCCTCGATGACGTCCAGCGGGCGGCCCAGCTTTTGCAGCGCCTCGGCGGTGTCCTCCTCGATGAAGTCGGTGATGCCCTTCACCAGGGCGTGCTCCAGGCGCTTCTCCACCGGCCACTCGCGCCAGGCCTGGTCGGCCTGGGTGCTGGCCGCGGCGCCGCCCTCGGCCTGGTACTTGCCGGCGATGTCCAGCAGCCGCTCGGTGGCGTCCGGGCGGCGGTTGAGCACCACGTCCTCCACCGCCTCGCGCAGCTCGGCGGGCAGGTCGTCGTAGATGGCCAGCTGGCCGGCGTTGACGATGCCCATGTCCATGCCGGCGCGGATGGCGTGGTAGAGGAACACGGCGTGGATGGCCTCGCGCACCGGGTTGTTGCCG
>JALVPS010000421.1 GCA_027031685.1 Gammaproteobacteria bacterium
CCGATCACCGTATCGTGCATTCTTGCGGGGGCGTTGTTCATGGCGTTTCACCGTCTGATTGGTCTCAAACGATGAAGAGCCTACAACGCCCCCGCCTCTTGGGCGAGTTTTGTCAGGCAGTCAGGGGTAATGGGGGTGGAGCGACATGGCTCCCATCTTCGGCCAATAATTTGATTAACTTGGCTCATTTGGCCTGTTGCCTGACGCAAGGAGAACTCCTTGGGCCAGACTTTTTTAGTAAATGTATTGCTCGATCAACATTCGAACGCCCTTCAGCATATCGCAAACATCATCCGTGCCGAAGTCATCAAATTTACCCTGATATACCATTTTGTGCACCTCGTTCCACGACTTCACCTTGCCGGAGATAACGGGATCGTAGACTTCTTTCATTGAAAGTTTGTTGTTCAGTGATGATGCGCTCTCGGCGGATGAGATCTTGATTTTGTTGATTTCGCAGATTGTGCGAAGGCTTCCTTCAAGTACTGCGCCAATCAAGGCGGCTGCCGGGACTTTGTGTCCTCTCTCCAGCAGGTTTTCCGCCATGTCAAGGAAATCGGAATAGATATGGGCAGACAGGTGCGCCTCGACCTGCGCCAGGCATCCTTCCCTAATGTCATCTTTGATGGCTTCAAGTATCCCTATGCCGGTTTTGACATGCCACCAATAAGGCTTCTCAACTTTATCCTTGAAGCGTCGAACGTATGTGTGATCTGGCCCTAATATTTTTGCCAAATAGGCTATGGACTGCGTTTGCCACTCGTGAAAAACTTCGAAATCGACCAGTAGTGAGCCAACTACGTTGGGTGGCTCCTGTATCCGTGTGACGGAAACGAAGTGGCCTTTGCGAACCAGGTCGTCTATGCGCTTGATAACCTTGTCTTTGGAAGCCATGTACGGGAATCCGTGACTTCACTGCGATTGAAGGCATCAGCACCCGCTGAGCTGGCGTAGCATGACCTTCGCCTTTCTCTGCTGGTACTAGAAGTCCTGAGGTTCGTCCTGGGTCTGCTTTTGCTGGGCGGTCAGTTCCAGGTAGCGCGCGCGGTCGCGCGCCGATTTGGCCAGCAGCTCCTTGCGGCGCTGTTCGTTGCGGGCGATCTGGTCGCGGTAGTCGCGCAGCTGGCGCTCCAGTTCGGCGATGTTGGCGCGCAGTTGCTCAGATATCGGCCGCCCGGCGGCCTTGAGCCGTTCGCGCCGCTGACGGGCCGCGTTCAGCTTGCCGCGCACCTTGTCCGCCATGGCCCGGGCGCGGTGCAGGGCCATATCCAGGATGGCCAGCCGCTCGTCGCGCAGCTTGTCCATCTCCTCCACCGAGCTGAAGGTGGCCAGCAGGGCGCGGTCATAGGCCTCCTGCGCCTCGCGGCGGCGGCGCTCCTCGGCTTCGCGGGCGGCACGGCGGCGTTCCTCCAGTAGCTGCTGGCGGGTCTTGGCGGCCTCGAACTCCTTCAGCTTGCGGCCGTTCTCGTCCAGCAGCTCGTGGCGGCGGCGCGTGTACTTCGGTGGCAGCTGGTCGCTGTAATGGACCACGCCCTGCTCGTCCACCCAGCGGTAGAAGGCGGCCTGCGCCATCCCGGTCGGCAACGGCAGCAGACAGCCCGCCAGGCAGGTGGCAATAATGGGGTGAACTCCTTTCATGTCGGGCAATTAGGGCATACTGGTCCGGCGCGCGGCAAATACCGATATCACAAACCCGGCCGCCGGCGCGAGCCGGCGCAAGGAAACGTCTTGTCCATCACACTGGCCACCCTGCTCATCACCGCCGGCGGCGACCCGCTCTCCGGCCGCCTGCTGCTGCCCGCGGACTGGACTGGCCAGGCCCTGCTACTGCTCATCTCGCTGGTGGCCAACGCCTTCTCGTCGTTCGCCGGCGGCGGGGCCGGGCTGGTGCAGCTGCCGGCTCTCATCCTGCTCGGCCTGCCCTTCGCCCTGGCTTTGGCCACGCACAAGGTGGCCAGCGTGGCCCTGGGGCTGGGGGCCAGCGCGCGCCACTTGCGCGACGGGCGGCTGGAGTGGCGCATGGCGGCCCTCATGCTGGCCGCTGGGCTGCCCGGCGTGGTGCTGGGCGCGGCCACCATCGTGCAGGTGCCGGAGCGTGCCGCGAAGATCGCCCTCGGCGCGCTCACCTGTGCCCTCGGTCTGTATTCGGCGGTCAAGCCGCAGCTGGGCCGCCACTACGCCGCCGCTCACCGCGACCGGGCAGGCTACCTGATCGGCGCCGCCGGGCTGTTCGGCATCGGTTTTCTCAACGGATCGCTCACTTCCGGCACGGGGCTGTTCGTGACCCTGTGGCTGGTGCGCTGGTTCGGCATGGACTACCTGGCTGCCGTGGCGCACACGCTGGTGTTGGTGGGGCTGTTCTGGAACGGCAGCGGGGCGCTCACCCTGGGGCTGCTGAGCGAGATCTACTGGCCGTGGCTGCCGGCCCTGCTGCTCGGCTCCCTGGCCGGCGGCTACCTGGGGGCGCGGTTGGCGGTGCGCTACGGCTCGGCCTGGGTCAAGCGCGCCTTCGAGGCGGTCACCATCCTGGTGGGCCTGAAGCTACTGTTCGGCTGAGGCGATGCCGTAGCGGGCCTGGTAGGCGCGCATGGCGGCCAGCTCCTCCTTGCGCCCCTCGCGGGCCAGAAAGTCCATCAGGTCCGACACGGTGGCGATGCTCAACACCGGCACGCCGTGCGCCTGCTCGATCTCCTGCACCGCCGACAGCGCCCCCTGGCCGCGCTCTTGGCGGTCGAGGGCGATCACCACCCCGGCCAGCTCGGCGCCGTGCGCCTCGATGAGCGCCAGCGACTCGCGGATGGCCGTGCCGGCGGTGATCACGTCGTCGATGATGAGCACTTTCCCGGCCAGCGGCGCGCCCACGATCTCGCCCCCCTCGCCGTGGGCCTTGGCCTCCTTGCGGTTGAAGGCCCAGGGCACGTCGTGGCCGTGCGCCGTCCACAGCGCGGCGGCGGTGACGCTCACCAGCGGAATGCCCTTGTAGGCCGGGCCGAGCAGTAGGTCGAACGCGATGTCCGCCGCGGCGATGGTGGCGGCATAGTGGCGGCCCAGCTCGGCCAGCGCGGCACCCGTGTTGAACAGGCCGGCGTTGAAGAAATAGGGGCTCACGCGGCCCGACTTGAGAGTGAACTCCCCGAAGCGCAGCACACGGCGCTCGATGGCCAGGCGCAGAAAGGCGTCGCGATGGTCCGGCATGGGCGTGTTCCAGGCTGGGATCGGCAGGCCGCCAGCCTAGCACACCCCGCCCCCGCGGGACCCATCAGTTGACCAGGAAGTTGCGCTCGTAGTCGATGTGCTGATGGTCCTCCGCCAGCAGGGCGGTGAGGTCGCGCTCCGGCATCTCCTGCACCTCCACCTCCAGCTCGTCGATGCTGCGCATCAGCTCGCTGGAGGCCTCCACCAGCTGCGGCAGCAGCCGTTCCAGCTCGGCGCGGCGCTTCTCCATGTCGCGCCCCGGGTTGCGGAACCAGCTCAAAAAGCCACCGTTCTCCTTCCCGGCACCGAACGGCTCCTCCTCCGGGTAGAGCAGGTCGAAGATGCGAGCGTTCACCTCCTGCATGATCTTGTGGTGGCGGCTCACCTTGTCGAAGGCGTCGAACATGTTGAGCTTCTGGCCCGAGCCGTAATACCAGCGCCCGAACTTCGTGCGCGCCTGGATGGCCATGGTGCGGGCCATGTCCTCCTCCTGTCCGCTCACCAGTGCCTGCGTATAGGCGCGCCACTGGATCTGCGCGGACTTGGCCGCCCGCAACTGTTCCAGGATCCTCCGCTTGTCGATCATCGTGTCCTCACTTTCCCTGTCTCGATCTGTGCAAGGCCGGCTTCCTGCCGGCCGGGACGCGAGTGTAAACAGCATGTTGGCGGCTTTTTTCAAACCCGTTCGCGGAACCTTTGGCGACTTCCCCCTGCGGCGTACTGGTCGGGACGAGCGGTAGGCCCGGCGCCCAAAGCGCCGACGGACGGGGGAAAGGGTGTGATGGGAGTCTGCGGTGGAGAGCTGGAGGGCGATGATCTCGGGCAGTTCAGTTCAAAGACGGCATCGGGGCGCACAGCAAGACCGCCACCGATCACGGCAGGGGCGCCGCCTGATCAGGCCATACACCAGATTGACTATAGCTCCACTTCCTCCTGCACAGCTACTACTTCGATAGCTGTCAGGACCCGGAGTCCACGCTAAGGTGCTATGCTCACTTACAATTACCACGTCCCGTAGCGCCCCCTGGGCCACAAGACGCCCATCGAGGCCCTCCGGGAATGGCAGGGGAAGAAGTCGGAACTGTTCGTCAAGAAAGTTGGGAATCAGCCGGGTCCCGACACTTCGCCGGTACTGTTCTATACCGACTTTGGCGTGGCGGGTCCTTACCTGGCGCAGGCGCATGCCGCCGTGCTCGCCGTCGATCCCCGCCTGACGGTGCTGGACGCCTGCAGCGACCTGCCGCCTTTCGACGCCCGCGCCGCCGCCTATTTGTTGCCGGCGGTGGCCGTCCACTATCCGCCGGGCAGTGTGTTTGTGTGTGTGGTCGATCCGGGGGTGGGCACCGAGCGGCCCGCCGTGGTGCTGGAGGCCGGCGGGCGCTGGTTCGTGGGCCCGGACAACGGCCTGTTCCATGCCCTGGCGGTGCAGCAGGGGGTGACTCGCTGCCAGCGGCTGGCCGTGCCGGCCGATCTGCCGAGCGCCACCTTTCACGGTCGGGACCTGTTCGCCCCGGCCGCGGCGCGTATTGCCCTGGGCCAGCGCGACGCCCTCCCGCTCTTGCCCCATGACACCGACGCCCTGCGCCGACCCGGCTGGCCGGACGACCTGGCGGAGATCGTGTACATCGACCGTTACGGCAACGCCATGACCGGCCTGCGCGGGCAGGCGGTGCCGCCGGCGAGCGTCGTGGAGTGCCGCGGGCGGCGTTTCCGGGCCCACGAGAAATTTGCCGACGTGCCGGCGGGGGAGGGGCTGTGGTACGTCAACTCGCTGGGGCTGGTGGAGATCGCCGCCAACCGCGGGGCTGCCGCGGCCCGCTTTGGCCTGCAGGTGGGCGATGCGGTGCGCATCCTGTCGCCCGGGCACTGACGGGCGGAACGATCAGCGCTGGGCCGCCCGCCGCCGCCGCGTCACCTGCAGCGCCTCCGCCAGGTAGCGGCCGGTGTGGCTGTGCTCGGCGGCGGCCATATCCTCCGGGGTGCCGGTGGCGATGATGCGCCCGCCGCCGCGGCCGCCCTCCGGCCCCAGGTCGATGATCCAGTCGGCGGTCTTGATCACGTCCAGGTTGTGTTCGATGACCACCACGGTGTTGCCCTGGTCGCGCAGGCGGTGCAGCATCTTGAGCAGCTGGTCCACGTCGTGGAAGTGCAGGCCGGTGGTGGGCTCGTCGAGGATGTACAGGGTGCGACCCGTGGCGCGCTTGGACAGCTCGCGCGACAGCTTGATGCGCTGCGCCTCGCCGCCGGACAGGGTGGTGGCGCTCTGGCCCAGGGTGAGATAGGCCAGGCCCACGTCCACCAGGGTCTGCAGCTTGCGGGCCACGGCCGGCACGGCGCTGAAGAAATCCAGCGCGTCCTCCACGGTCATCTGCAACACCTCGTGGATGTTCTTGCCCTTGTAGCGGATGTCCAGCGTCTCGCGGTTGTAGCGCTGCCCGTGGCAGACGTCGCAGGGCACGTAGATGTCCGGCAGGAAGTGCATCTCCACCTTGATCAGCCCGTCCCCCTGGCAGGCCTCGCAGCGCCCGCCCTTGACGTTGAAGCTGAAGCGGCCCGGCGTGTAGCCCCGCGAGCGCGCCTCCGGGGTGCCGGCGAACAGCTCGCGGATGGGCGTGAACAGGCCGGTGTAGGTGGCCGGGTTGGAGCGCGGGGTGCGGCCGATGGGGCTCTGGTCGATGGCGATGACCTTGTCGAAGTGGGCCAGCCCTTCGATGGCCCGGTAGGGGGCCGGCTCGTCGCTGCTGCCGTTCAGGTGGCGCGCCACGGCGCGGTACAGGGTGTCGTTGATCAGGGTGGACTTGCCGGAGCCGGACACCCCGGTGACGCAGGTGAGCAGGCCCACCGGCAGGTGCAGGTCCACGTCCTGCAAGTTGTTGCCGTGGGCGCCGCGGATGACCAGCTCGCGCTGCGGGTCCGGGGCGCGGCGTTCGTCGGGCACGGCGATGTGCCGCGCGCCGGACAGGAACTGGCCGGTGAGCGAGGCCGGGTTGCGCGCGATCTCCTCCGGCGTGCCCTCGGCCACCACGCGCCCGCCGTGCACGCCGGCGCCGGGGCCCAGGTCCACCACGTAGTCGGCGCTGCGGATGGCGTCCTCGTCGTGCTCCACCACGATCACCGTGTTGCCCAGGTCGCGCAGGCGGGCCAGGGTGTCCAGCAGGCGCTGGTTGTCGCGCTGGTGCAGGCCGATCGACGGCTCGTCCAGCACGTACATCACGCCCACCAGGCCGGCGCCGATCTGGCTGGCCAGGCGGATGCGCTGGGCCTCGCCGCCGGACAGGCTCTCCGCGCTGCGGTCCAGGGTGAGGTAGTCCAGCCCCACGTTGACCAGGAAGTTGAGCCGCTCGGAGATCTCGCGCACGATGCGTCCGGCGATCTCCCCGCGCGCCCCGGGCAGCTTCAGCTCGGCGAAGAAGCGCGCCGACTCGCCGATGGGCATGGCTGTGATCTCCGGCAGGCTGCGCTCGGCCACGAACACATTGCGCGCCGCGGCGTTGAGGCGCGTGCCGCCGCAGGTGGGGCAGGGCCGGGTGCTGATGTAGCGGGCCAGTTCCTCGCGCACCGCGCTGGACTCGGTCTCCCGGTAGCGGCGCGCCATGTTGGGCAGGATGCCCTCGAAGGGGTAGCGGCGGCTGTGGCGCCGGCCGCGCTCGTCGACGTAGCTGAAGTCGATTGCTTCCGTGCCGCTGCCGTACAGCAGCACCTGTTGCACCCGCTTGGGCAGGCGGCGGAAGGGCGTCTCCAGGCTGAAGCCATAGTGCTCGGCCAGCGCCTGCATCATCTGGAAGTAGTAGCGGTTGCGCCGGTCCCAGCCGCGGATGGCGCCCTCGGCCAGGCTGCGTGCCGGGTCCACCACCACCCGCTCCGGGTCGAAGCGCTGGATGGTGCCCAGCCCGTCGCACTCCTCGCAGGCCCCGGCCGGGTTGTTGAAGGAGAACAGGCGCGGCTCCAGCTCGTCCAGGGCGTAGCCGCACTCGGGGCAACTGTAGCGCGCCGAGAACAGCAGCGGGGCGCGCTGCGGCTCGTCCATCCAGGCCAGGCTGGCCAGCCCGTCAGCCAGGCGCAGGGCCGTCTCCAGGGACTCGGCCAGGCGCAGGCGCAGGTCCGGGCGCACCTTGAAGCGGTCCACCACCACCTCGATGGTGTGCTTCTGGCGCGGCTTGAGGGGCGGCGTGTCGTCCAGCTCCACGATCTCGCCGTCGATGCGCGCCCGCACGTAGCCCTGGGCGCGCAGCGACTCCAGCAGCTGCACGTGCTCGCCCTTGCGCTCGCGCACCACCGGCGCCAGCAGCATGAGCCGGCTGCCCTCCGGCAGGGCGAGGATCTGGTCCACCATTTGGCTGATGGTCTGCGCCTCCAGCGGGATGTGGTGCGTGGGGCAGTGCGGCGTGCCCACCCGCGCATACAGCAGGCGCAGGTAGTCGTAGATCTCGGTGATGGTGCCCACCGTGGAGCGCGGGTTGTGGGAGGTGGTCTTCTGCTCGATGGAGATGGCCGGCGACAGGCCCTCGATGTGGTCCACGTCGGGCTTCTCCATCATGGACAGGAACTGCCGGGCGTAGGCCGACAGTGACTCCACGTATCGGCGCTGGCCCTCGGCGTACAGGGTGTCGAAGGCCAGCGACGACTTGCCGGAGCCGGACAGGCCGGTGAAGACGATGAGACGGTCGCGGGGCAGCGCCAGATCCACGTTCTGCAGGTTGTGGGTCCGGGCGCCGCGGATGATGATCTTTTCCATCCGGGGTCGGGCGCGCAATGGCGCGGGCAGGGAAACTTGCTAAGATTAGGCGCTTCGCCAACCGGGGACAAGCGCGAGAAATGGCCAGAAAAAACAACCACCTGACGCCCCTCGAACAGCGCGCCATGTATGGACTGGCCGGGGTGTACGGCGTGCGCATGCTGGGGCTGTTCATGATCCTGCCCGTGTTCGCGCTGTACGCCACGGGCCTGGAACACGTCACGCCCACCCTGGTTGGGCTGGCCATCGGCATCTACGGCCTCACCCAGGCCATGTTCCAGATTCCCCTCGGCATGCTGTCGGACCGTATCGGCCGCAAGCCGGTCATCCTGGGCGGGCTGGCCGTGTTCGCGGCGGGCAGCGCCCTGGCCGGCAGCACCGATGACATCCACCTGATCATCCTCGGGCGCGCCCTGCAGGGCAGCGGGGCGGTGGCCGCCGCCGTGCTGGCCATGGTGGCCGACCTGACGCGCGAGTCGGTGCGCACGCGGGTGATGGCCTTCATCGGCCTGTCCATCGGCGTGTCCTTCTCCGTGGCCATGGTGGCCGGGCCGGTGGTGAACCAGTGGATCGGCGTGCCGGGCATCTTCTGGCTGACGGCCGCCCTGGCCCTGCTGGCGGCGGCCATGGTGGCCTTCGTCATCCCCAATCCGGCGCGTGTCACCACCCACCGCGACGCCGAGCTGGTGGCCGGCTATCTGGGCCGCGTGCTGGGCAACGGCCAGCTGCTGCGCTTCGACGCCGGCATCTTCACCCTGCACCTGCTGCTCACGGCCAACTTCGTGGTGGTGCCGCTGCTGCTGCAGCAGCACTTCGGCATCGACACCGCCGCCCACTGGAAGGTGTATCTGCCGGTCATGCTGCTCGGCTTCGTGGCCATGCTGCCGTTCATCATCATTGCCGAGAAGCACCGCCACATGAAGGGCGTGTTCACCGGCGCGGTGGGCGTGCTCATCGTCGCCGAGCTGATGATGGCGCGCCTGGCCAACCACCTGCCGGGGCTCATCATCGGGCTGCTGGTGTTCTTCACCGCCTTCAACCTGCTGGAGGCCAGCCTGCCCTCCCTGGTGTCCAAGGAGGCCCCGCCGGACGCCAAGGGCACGGCCATGGGCATCTACTCCACCGCGCAGTTCCTGGGCATCTTCGTGGGCGGCGCCCTGGGCGGCTGGGTGCAGCAGCACTTCGGCATCGACGGCGTGTTCGTGTTCGGCGCCCTGGCGGCGCTGCTGTGGCTGGGACTGGCGGTGACCATGCGCGAGCCGCGCTACCTGAGCAGCTACCTGCTGCACGTGGGCGACTGCCGCGCCGACCAGGCCGAGGCCCTGGCGCGCCGGCTGGCCGCCGTGCCGGGCGTGGCCGAGGCCGTGGTGGCCTGCGACGAGGGCACCGCCTATCTCAAGGTGGACCGCCGCCGGCTGGACGAGGAGGCCCTGCTGGCGCTGACCGGCAGTTGACGGCAAAACGTGGGATAATCGCCCCGTGACCGCAAGCGAGACATCATCATGGCAAGAGGCATCAACAAGGTCATCCTGATCGGCAACCTGGGCGCGGACCCGGAGGTGCGCTACGCGCCGTCCGGCTCGGCGGTGGCCAACCTGCGGCTGGCGACGTCCGACAGCTGGCTGGACAAGGCCAGCGGCCAGCGCCAGGAGCGCACCGAGTGGCACCGCGTGGTGCTGTTCGGGCGGCTGGCGGAGATCGCAGGCGAATACCTGCGCAAGGGCTCCAAGGTGTACATCGAGGGGCGGCTGCAGACGCGCAAGTGGCAGGGCCAGGACGGTCAGGACCGCTACACCACGGAGATCGTGGCCAACGACCTGCAGATGCTGGACAGCCGCCAGGGTGCCGGCGCCGGCGGTTTCGACGCCCCGCCCATGGAACC
>JALVPS010000422.1 GCA_027031685.1 Gammaproteobacteria bacterium
GCAGTGGCCTTTTCGATGTTGTGCGCCTCGTAGTAATGCGGGTCGTCGATGCCGGCCAGCCAGATGCGCTCGCCGCTCCGTTCCACGGGCACCGCCTCATTGAGCAGCACCCGTACGCCCATGGCCTCCAGGCCGGGCACCATCTGTATGGAATCGTGATTGCCGAGCACGGCGTACACCGGCTCGCGCAGCGCCTCGCGCACGCGCGCCATGGCCTGCAGGGCGCGGTCGTAGGGGCCGTAGGTGCGGGCGCGGAAATCGCCGGTGATGACGCACAGGTCGTACGCCACGTCGTCCAGGCGCCGGGCAATGGCCTCCGGGATCTCGTCGTTGATGTCCAGATGCAGGTCGGTCAGGTGCAGCAGGGTGAAGCCATCGAAGGCCTGCGGCAGGTCGTTGATCCAGATCTCGTTGCGCGTCACCTCCAGCTTGAGGGCATTGCGGCGGCCACGCCCGTGCAGCCCGCTCAGACGCAGCAGGCCACGCATGAGGGCATGCACGGAATACCAGTTCTCGATGTGGAAGAAGGCTGGCCCCTGTCCGAAGATGCGCTTTTCGCGGTCGCGCTCGATACCCAGGCGCTGGCGCAGGTGAGCGGGGCTGATACGGTGCGCCAGCAGGCGTTCGAGGGGGTTCTGGTCGGGCTGTTGCGTCATCCTTCCTCGGGGGACTGGCGTTGGTCGATCGTCGTACCGAGTTATATCACTGCCCCGTGGCGGGAAAGTTGAAGGCCGTCATGTTCCCCGCGTCGGGCCCGGCCTCAGGTGGTGCCGGCTGTTGCAGGAGAGTTGACACCCACCCCGCCGGACTGTTCCGGGCGTAAACAATCCCTTACACTTGGCTGCCCGGTTTCCCTATGATCAGTATAGTTCTTCCCTGCCGCGTTCCCACCTATAATCCACCGCTTCCCCTTTGCACGGTGTCTTTCGCATGACGACGCGACAACCGAAGGCGGTGGCCCTGCTGTCCGGCGGTCTCGACTCCCTGCTGGCCGCCCGCCTGGTGCAGGAACAGGGCGTGTACGTGGAGGGCATCACCTTCTTCACCGGCTTCTGCACCGACGGCCTGCATCACATCAGCGGCGTGTACAAGGGCAACGTGCCCAAGCGCAACAATGCCATGTGGGCCGCCGAGCAGCTGGGCGTGAAGCATCACATCATCAATATCGTCGACGAGTACAAGCAGATCGTCATCAACCCGCCGCACGGCTACGGCGCCCACCTGAATCCCTGCCTGGACTGCAAGATCTTCATGGTCGGCAAGGCGCTGGAGTGGATCGAGGCGCACGGCTTCGACTTCATCGTCACCGGCGAGGTGATCGGCCAGCGCCCCATGTCGCAGCGGCGCGACACCATGCCGGTCATCGCCAAACAGTCCGGCGCCCACGACCGGCTGCTGCGGCCGCTGTCGGCCAAGCTGCTGCCGCCCACCCTGCCCGAGCGGGAGGGCTGGGTGGACCGCGAAAAGCTGCTGGACATCTCCGGCCGGTCGCGCAAGGTGCAGATGGCGCTGGCCGAGCGCTTCGGCTTCCGCGACTACGCCCAGCCGGCCGGCGGCTGCTGCGTGCTGACCGACGAGAACTACACCCGCAAGCTGCAGGACATGTGGCAGCATCGCGGCAGCAAGGACTACGAGTTCGACGACGTGATGCTGCTGGCCGTGGGCCGCCACCTGCGCCCCAACGAGCGCATGAAGCTCATCGTCTCCCGCGAACAGAGCGAAACCGAATACCTGCAGGGCTACCGCAAGCGCTTCGGCCACATCAAGACGGTCAGCCACGCCGGCCCCATCACGCTGGTGGAGGGCGAGCATCTGACCGAGGACGACTGGCTGCTGGCGGCGCGCATCACGGCCCGCTTCAGCAAGGGGCGCAACGCCCCGCGCGTGACGGTGCGCGTGGCCGGCCCCGGCGAGGAGGGGCGGCTGATGGAGGTGACACCCCTGCCGCCGGAGGAGGTGCCACAGGACTGGTACATATGACACCGGGGACGAGTATGATGAGGGCAACGGCCAATCACGGGAGAACCGCCATGCGCATCCTCCGCCTCATCCTGCTGTTCACGGTCCTGCTGCTGGCGTTGCCCGGCGCCCAGGGCGCCCGTTACAAGGAAATCGGCCCGGCCCGCGTCTATCAGGTGCAGACCGACTTCGAGACCGCGCGCGACAACCTCAAGGACGCCATCGAGGGGCGCGGCATGGTCATCAGCTATGTCTCGCACGCCCAGGCCATGCTGGACCGCACGGCGCCGGTGGTGGGCAAGCAGCACTCGGTGTACGGCAAGGCCGAGATCCTGCTGTTCTGCAAGGCCAACCTCTCGCACCGCCTGGTGGAGGCCAACCCCCACAACATCGTGCTCTGCCCCTACGCCATCGCCGTGTACACCCTGCGCGCCCAGCCGGGCGTCGTGTATTACGCCTACCGCAAGCCGTACCTGGCGGAGCCGGCCTTCCGCCCCATCGTGAAGCTGCTCGACGAACTCATCGCCGAGGCCATCGAGGCGGCCTGACCCGCCCGCCGGCTCACACCTTGCTACGCAGCTTGCCGATCAGCTCGCGCACTTCCTCGCCCAGATGCCTGGCCGACTCCAGCGCATGCTCGGCCGCCTCCTCAGTGCCCTCCACGGCGTGCCCGGCCTTGGCCTTGATCTGCTCCAGCTTCTCTTCCACCTTGTCCCACTCCTCCAGGGCCTCCAGCTTGGCCAGATGGGTCTGCACGCGCAGTTCGTCGCGTTCCTCCTTGAGCTTGTTCCACAATGCCTCGATCTTGTTGCGAATCTCCGTCATGGCTGCCTCCGTCTGTGTCAGTCTCCGGGAACGAATGGCCTCATGATTCGGCAAGACCCCGTGCGTCGTATTGATATAGGTCACCCCGCCCCATTCCAAGGGCCGGGACGTGACGCACGCGCTGGGCGGCGCGGCCCCGCTCTGCCATGCTGCGGCCCATGACGCGACATCTGCTCCTGCTGCTCTGGCTGTTGCCCTGCCTGGCCGCCGTGGCCGCCACCCCTGCCACGCGACCGGTGGACATGGCTCCCGAGCACCACACACCCACCCCGGACCTGCGCCTGCTGGGCACTATCGCCCTGCCCCACCAGCGGGTGGACGGGCAGCTCTTGAGCGGGCTGTCCGCCCTGGCCTGGGACGAGGACGAGGGCCTGCTGTACGCCATCTCCGACCGCGGCGCCCTGTTTCACCTGCGCCCCGAGTTCAAGGGGGGCGAACTGGTGCGCGCGCGGGCGGTGGCCGCCTGGCCGCTGCTCGACCCACA
>JALVPS010000423.1 GCA_027031685.1 Gammaproteobacteria bacterium
TGCGCGCCAGGGCGGCGCGGATGGTGGCCCGCTCCACCGCCTCCAGGCGCGCCTGCAGGTCAAGGGAGCCCTCGTCGTCCAGGGCGGGCTCGTCCCCCGCGGCCACCTCGCCCGGGGCCGCTGGGGCGGCCGCCGTGGCCCCGTCGCACAGGCCGGGCGGCAGGTCGGCCGGGCCGATCTCCGCGCCGGTGCTGAGAATGAGGGCGCGCTCCATGATGTTCTCCAGCTCGCGCACGTTGCCGGGCCAGGCGTAGCGCATGAGGCAGTCGCGGGCGGCGGCGGACAGGCGCGGCGGCCGCCGCCCCAGGCCGGCGGCCTTGCTGGCCAGGAAGTGCTCGGCCAGGCGGGCGATGTCCTCGCCCCGCTCGCGCAGGGACGGCAGCTCGATGGTGAGCACGTTGAGGCGGTAGTAGAGATCCTCGCGCAGGCGGCCGTCGGCCACGGCCCGGGCCGGGTCGCGGTTGGTGGCGGCCACCAGGCGGAAGTCGATCTGGCGCGGGCGGTTGCTGCCCAGCCGCTCCACCGTGCCCTCCTGCAGCACGCGCAGCAGCTTGGCCTGCAGGTGCACGGGCATCTCGGTGATCTCGTCCAGGAACAGGGTGCCGCCGTCGGCCAGCTCGAACTTGCCGGCGTGGTCCTTCTGCGCGCCGGTGAAGGCGCCGCGCACGTGGCCGAACAGCTCGCTCTCCAGCATGTCCTCGGGGATGGCGGCGCAGTTGATGGGCACGAACAGGCCGCTGCGCCCGGAGGCGCGGTGGATGGCGTGGGCGGCCAGCTCCTTGCCGGTGCCGGTCTCGCCGGTGACGAGCACGGCGGCGCCGGTGGGCGCGCCGCGGGCGATGGCGTCGTACACGGCGCGCATGGCCGGGCTGTCGCCCACGAAGTCGTGCCAGCCGGCGTCCACCTGCTGGCGCAGGAAGCGGTTCTCGTGCTCCAGCCGGTGCACGCGCAGGGCGCGCGCCACGGCCAGCTCCACGGTCTCGTTCTCGAAGGGGCGGATGATGTAGTCGCTGGCGCCGTGCTTCATGGCCCGCACGGCGCTGTCCACCGTGCCGTAGGCGGTGATGAGGATGACCGGCACGTCCTGCCCCTCGGCGCGCAGCGCCTCCAGCAGGGCCAGGCCGTCCATCTCCGGCATGCGCAGGTCGGTGAGCACCAGGTCCACCGGCTGACGGCGCGCCAGCGCCAGGGCCTCGCGGCCGTTGCCGGCGCACAGCACCTCGTGCCCCAGCTTGCGCAGCAGGATCTCCAGGATGCGCTGCATGGGGCGCTCGTCGTCCACCACCAGGATGCGCCGGCCACGATCGGTCATGGGTTTCCTCCTTGCCTGTCGGGGGCCGGCCCGGCGGCCGGCGGGAAATGGATGATGAAGCGCGCCCCGCCCAGCGGGCCGTCCTCCACGGCGATGTGCGCGCCGTGCTGGGCGAGGATCTGCTGCACGATACTCAGGCCCAGCCCGAAGCCGCCCTCGCGGCCGGACACGAAGGGCTCGAAGATGCGCTGCCGCTCGTCCACCGGCACGCCGGGCCCGCTGTCGTCCACGGTGAGCGTCGCGCCGCGCCCGGTGACCGCCACCTGCACGCGGATGCGGCCGCCGGCCGGGGTCATCTGGATGGCGTTCAGCAGCAGGTTGAGCAGCACCTGCTCCAGCTGTTCGGCATCGCCGGCCACCGGGGCGGTGCCCGGCGCGGGGTGCACGGACAGCGCCAGGCCCCGGGCCTCGGCCTTGCCCTCCAGCAGGGCGACGCTGCGCCGCGCCGTCTCGTTCAGGTCCATGGGCCGCAGCACCGCCTCACGCGGCCGGCCGCACTCCAGCAGCAGGGTCACCAGACGGTTGAGGCGCCCCGTCTCGGCCATGATGAAGTCCACCATCTCGCGCCCCTCCGGCGACAGGCCCGCGTCGCCCTGCAGCAGCTGGGCCGAGGAGCGCAGGATGCCCAGCGGGGTGCGCACCTCGTGGGCCAGGGTGGCGGCCAGCTCACCCACTGCGGCCAGCTTGCTGGCCTGCACCAGCTGCCGGCGCGAGGCCTGCAGGCGGGCCGTCATGTCGGCCAGCGCATGGTGCAGGGCGCGCACCTCGGCCACGCCGGCCGGCGGCGGCGGCCGCGGCGGCCGGGCGTCGTCGTAGTGGCGCGAGAAGTGGGCCAGGCGCTCGATGGGCGCGGCGATGTAGCGCGCCAGCCCCAGGGCCACGCCCACCACCACCAGCACGGTGAGCACGGCCAGCAGCACCAGCACGCTGAGCAGGTGGTGCACCGGCTGCAGGGCTGTGCGTGCCGGCTCCAGCACCACCACCCGCCAGCCCAGGCCGGGAAAGTGCTTGAAGCCGGTGGAGGCCGCCTGCCCCAGCAGGAAATCGCCGCGCACGCCGGGCAGGCGCAGGCTGCGACTGTCGGCCGTCAGCGCCGGCAGCGGCAGCAGGCGGCCGCGGCCGTCCTGGGGCCACAGCTGGCGGGTGGCGGGGGTGGCGCCGATCACCTGCTGCTCGCCGTCCGCCAGCAGGGCGTGCAGGCGGTGGGGCGGCACGCGCCGCGTCTCCGTGACGTGATCCAGCAGGGCCTCGATCTCGCTCCAGTCGAGCAGGGTGTACAGGGCGCCCAGGGTCTCGCCGGTGAAGCGGCTGGCAACCGTGGTGCGCAGCGGCAGGCAGCGGTGCTGCACCGGCACCCGGCAGGCCTGCAGGGGCAGGATCTCCACGCGCACCGCGCCCAGCGTCACGGCGCGCGCCCCGCCGGCGTCCAGCCCCAGCGGGCGGCCGATGTGCTGCTGGTCGCTGGAGGCGATGACGCGCCCCTCGCCGTCGGCGAACAGCAGCTCCGCATAGATGCCGCCGTAGCCCTGCCGCAGGCTGGCCAGAAAGCGCGCCAGGCGCTTGTCCACGTCGCCCACCTGGGCGTCCTGCATCACCTCCACGTCGCGCCAGGCGCGCAGGTTCTCCACCCGCTCGAACAGCAGGGCGTCGATGCGCTGCATGAGCTGCTGGGCATCCTGCTGCAGGCGGTGGTGGATCTCGGCGCGCAGCGCCCGGCCGGAATTGAGATAGGCCAGCGTGGTGAGCAGGGCGATGGGCAGCACCACCAGCAGCAGGAAGGCCAGCAGCAGGGTGTGGCCTAGCCGCATGGCGCGCTGGGTTCCCGCTCTGGCACGAAATGTGTTGGCACGGTTACGGACGACAATGGCTGGGCTAAGCTTCGGGGCAATGATCATGATAAGCGATGACGTATCCAACGGGGCCGGCCGGGGGCCGGGGGGCGGAC
>JALVPS010000424.1 GCA_027031685.1 Gammaproteobacteria bacterium
CACTTCGCCCGCCTGGAAGAGGGCCTGGCGCCGTGAGCCGCTGGCGTCTCCTTCCGTGGCTGCTGGTGGCCGCAGCGCTACTGTTGGCGGTCGGCTGCGCCACCACCGGCGTGGCGCCGGGCGAGCCGCCCCCCAAGCGCCGCCAGGTGGCCGACATCAACGTCAAGCTGGGCCTGGCCTATCTGGAACAGGGCAAGCTGGACCTGGCGCAGACCAAGCTGGAGCGGGCCCTGCACGCCGCGCCGCGCTATTCCCAGGCGCACTGGGCCTATGCCCTGCTCAAGGAGCGCCTGGGCGAGCTGGACGCCGCCGAGCGCCACTACCGCAAGGCGGTGCGCTACGACCCCGGCGACGCCCGCGCCTGGAACAACTTCGGCGTCTTCCTGTGTCGCATCGACAAGGTCGGGGAGGGCCTGGACGCCTTCGAGAAGGCGGCCGACAATCCGCTCTACAAGACCCCCTGGCGGGCCCTGACCAACGCCGGGCTGTGCGCCCTCAAGCACGGCCGCGAGGTGCAGGCCGAGGAATACCTGCGCCGGGCCCTGGAGGTAAAGCCCGACTACGCCACCGCCCTGTACGAGATGGCCGTGCTCACCTACGACCAGAAGCGCTATCTGACGGCGCGCGCCTACCAGCAGCGCCTGGCCGACGCCCTGGGTCGTCCCGACCCCAAGGTGCTGTGGCTGTGCGCCCGCATCGAGCGCGCCCTGGCCAACTATGACGAGGCGCGCCGTTGCGCCCGCGAGCTGCGCCAGCGCTTCCCCACGGCCCGCGAGGCGGCCGAACTGGAGACGCCATGAGCAGCCCCGACACCGCACCCGCCGAGGGCGTCGAGGCCCTCACCCTGGGCCAGCGCCTGCGCCGCGACCGCGAGGCCGCCGGTCGCAGCCTGGAGGAGTTGTCCGCCGAGCTGCACCTGAGCCTCGATCGGCTGCGCGCGCTGGAGGAGGACCGCTTCGACGAGCTGTCCGGCCCCGCCTTCGTCAAGGGCTACCTGCGGGCCTGGGCGCGCGCCGTGGGTGGCGACGCCGAGCAGTACCTGCGCGAGTACCTGCGGCTGGAGGTGGCCGCCCCCCACTGGGCGCCCCACGAGCCGGTGGAGGTGGAGGACGAGCCGGCGCGGCGTCGCCTGCTGTGGCTGAGCGCGGCGCTGGCCGCCGTGCTGGGGGTGCTGCTCCTGCTGTGGCTGTGGCGTGGCGGCCACAGCGAGTGGGTGCCGGCCAGTCCGCCGGCGGTGGACACGGAGGAGCCGGGTGCCCCCGCCGCCGCGCCCGAGCCGGCCAGCGACTCCGCTGCCCCGGTCGGCGATGACCCGGCGGACAACGCGCCACCCGCGTCTTCCGAGCCGGCCACTGCGGAGGCGGCGGCCACCGGGGCCACCCCGGCCGGGCCCGCCACCGAGGCGGCCGCTGGCGGGCCGGCCAGCGCCGAGGGTCCTGTGGGCGAGGCGAGCCCCGCCGGGGTCGCGCCCGGCGAGTCGGCCCCGGAGGAGCAGGCCGAGCCCGTCCGGCCCCAGCCCCAGCCCGCCGGCCCGGCCCCGGAAGCGGGCGCCGAGGTCGCCACCGCGGCGGCGACGGGAGGGAAAACCGCCCAGCCCGCCGGTGCCGGCCCCGATCGCATCGAGATCGAATTCAATCAGGACTCCTGGGTGGAGATCACCGACGCCAACCAGCGGATGCTGCTGCGCGGCCTGCTCGTGGCCGGGGCGCGGCGTGAGCTGCGTGGCACCGCCCCCTTCCAGGTGTTCCTCGGCAACGCGCCGGGCGTGATCCTGCGCTTCAACGGCCAGAATTTCGACATGGCACCCTTCGTGCGCAGCAACAACACCGCCCGCTTCGCGCTGGTGGGCGACCATTCCGGCTGAGGAGACCCCATGGCCCAGTACATCCGGTCCGTGCGCGGCATGCACGACATCCTGCCCGGTGACAGCGCCCGCTGGCACTGGCTGGAGGCCCGTGTGCGCCGGCTCGTCGCCAGCTACGGCTACCGCGAGATCCGCATGCCCGTGGTGGAGCGCACCGAGCTGTTCAAACGCTCCATCGGCGAGGTGACCGATATCGTCGAGAAGGAGATGTACACCTTCGAGGACCGCAACGGCGAGAGCCTCACCCTGCGCCCGGAGGGCACCGCCGGCTGCGTGCGGGCGGGCATTGAGCACGGCCTGCTGCACAACCAGCAGCAGCGCCTGTGGTACATGGGCCCCATGTTCCGCCACGAGCGGCCGCAGAAGGGCCGCTACCGCCAGTTCCACCAGATCGGCGTGGAGGTGTTCGGCATCGCCGAGCCGGAGGTGGAGGCGGAGCTGATCGCCATGAACGCCCGCCTGTGGCGCGAGCTGGGCATCGAGGACGTGCGCCTGGAGATCAACTCCCTGGGCAGCCCGCAGTCGCGCGCCGAGTACCGCGAGCGGCTGGTGGCCTACTTCCGCCGCCATGAGGCCGACCTGGACGAGGACAGCCGGCGCCGGCTGGACACCAACCCGCTGCGCATCCTGGACAGCAAGCACCCGGACATGCAGGCCCTCATCGCCGGCGCGCCGTCCCTGCTCGACCACCTGGACCTGGACTCGCAGGCGCACTTCGACGCCCTGTGCGCCATGCTGGACGAGATGGCCATCCCCTACCGGGTCAACCCGCGCCTGGTGCGCGGGCTGGATTACTACACCCGCACCGTGTTCGAATGGATCACCGGCAGCCTGGGTGCCCAGGGCACCATCTGCGCCGGCGGCCGCTACGACGGGCTGGTGGCCCAACTGGGCGGGCGTGACACGCCGGCGGCGGGCTTCGCGCTGGGCATCGAACGCCTGCTGGCGCTGATGCGCCCGGCCGAGGACCTGGCCGCCGCCGACGCCCCGCACGCCTTCCTGGTGCCGGTGGGCGAGGGCACCCTGCACCGCGCCCTGGCCCTGGCCGAGGCCCTGCGCCGCGACGTGCCGGGCCTGCGCCTGCAGACCAACCTGGGCGGCGGCAGCTTCAAGGCCCAGCTCAAGCGCGCCGACCGCTCCGGCGCCCCTTATGCCCTGCTGCTGGGCGAGGACGAGCTGGCGCAGGGCACCCTCGGCTTCAAGCCCCTGCGCGGGCAGGGGGCGCAGGAGACGCTGGCGCTGGAGGCCGTGGCCGAGCGGCTGGCGCTGCTGGTGAGTGAAGAGAGAGAGGCAACGGGACTGGACGCATGAACACCTACGTGACCGACGAAGAACAGGCGGAAAAGCTCAAGCAGTGGTGGTCCGAGAACGGGCTGCAGAT
>JALVPS010000425.1 GCA_027031685.1 Gammaproteobacteria bacterium
AAACAGGAAAGGGACTTCTTGTGGGGCTGGCCCTGCTGGCGGTCATGATGATCGCGTGGGCCGCCGGCACACCAGACCGCTACGCCTACTACGACGAACTGTTCGAGCGCCTGTACGACCCCGGCCACAGCCTGCGCATCCGCTGGCGCGACAAACGCGCCTACCCCTATCTGCAGAAGGCCGAGCAATTGGCCCAGGCCGGCCGCAATGACGAAGCCTTGCGGGAGTTCGACCGCTATCTGGCCAAGGTGCCACAGGACGCGCGCATGCAGTGGGAGAAGCTCAAGCTGCTCATCGCCACCAAGCGCTGGCGACCGGCCATCGACACCGCCCGGCGGCTCGCCGAACTGCTGCCCGATTTCGAGCCGGCGCGCTATTTCGAGGCCATCGCGCGCAACGAGTCGGGCGACGCGGCCGGCGCCCGCCCGCTGTTCGAGCGCCTGCTGAAGAGCCGCCAGATCCCCACCCGCGACCGGCTGTACGCCCTGGAGTCACTGTACGAGATCGACTACAAGCTCAAGGACTACCCGGCCGCCCTGCGCAGTCTGGAGGCGCTGGCCGCCATCCGCGGCATCACGCCCGAGCTGATGGTGCGCAAGGGCTATCTGCTGAACGCCATGCACCGCCCGGCCGAGGCGCTGGATATCTGGCAGTGGGTGGCCGCACACGCCCGCGACGACGACCAGCGGCGCGAGGCGCTGGAGAACCTGGTCTACCTGCTGCCCCGGGCGCGACCCAAGGGACAGCGTGCCGCCCTGGTCAAGGCCCTCATGCGGCGCTATCCGCGGGACTTTCGCGCCTGCCCCATCGCCCTGCAGACCGCCTATCTGCTGATCGATGCTGGCCAGGACGAACAGGCCTTCGAGGTGCTGAGCCGCTCGGACGGCACCCGCCGCAGCTGTGGCAACCAGTACGCCTCCTTCCTGTCCACTACCGCCATGGTGTCCGCCAGGCTCAAGGCCTACCCCCTGGCCGAGCGCTTCATCGACCTGCTGCTCGAGAC
The DNA here is from genome assembly GCA_027031685.1 of Gammaproteobacteria bacterium. Lineage (GTDB taxonomy): Bacteria > Pseudomonadota > Gammaproteobacteria > UWMA-0217 > UWMA-0217 > JALVPS01. Next base: position 1,004 of record JALVPS010000425.1, read on the forward strand.
CGACCTGAGCGACGAGGAGCGCCGGCGCTGGATCGAGGCCCGCGGCAACCTGGCCTTCCTGGGCAGGAACCTGGACAAGGCACTGCAGGCCTACAAGCAGAGCGCCGCGCTGGCCCCGCCCGAACAGGAGGCCGCGCCGCGCGACAAGGCGGTGGAGGTGGCCTGGGAGCTGGGCCGCTACGACGAGGTGGTGAAGCTGCTGCGCCAGGCCGGCCGCGACGACGACCAGCGCCTGTGCCAGGCCCTCATGCGCACCGAACGACCGCGCGAGGCCCTGGGGTGCTGGGAGCACCGCTTCCGGCGCCAGCCACCCACGGTGGACGAGCTGCGCGTGGCGGCCACTGCCGCGGCCCGCGCCGGCGACGAACGCGCCCGCCAGCTGTACCTGTCGCGGCTGTACATCAAGACGCGCGACCCGCGCATCGCCATGGACATCGCCTACCGCCTGCTCAAGAACGGCGAGCGGCAGCGCGCCGCGCGCTGGTTCCGACAGATCTACCTCAGCCACGGGGTGCCGGAGGCTGGCATGCAATACGCCCACCTGCTGCAGAGCGGCAAGGACACAGGGCCGGCGCGCCGCTTCTTGCTGCGCCTGGCGCGCGACGAGCGACTCGGCGAGCGGCAGCGCGCCGAGCTGTACAACCGCCTCGCCTTCCTAGAGGAGCAGGCCGGCCACCACGCGCGCGCCATCCGCGCCTGGATCCAGGCCTACAACTTGCAGCGCGACCCGGCCACCCTGCTGCACATCGTCACCGCCTACAACCGGCTGGGCCAGCACGACAAGGCGCTGCGCATCATCAACCGCATCGACTTCGCGCGGCTCACCCCGGCGCAGAAGAAAGAGTGGTACCGCGAGGCCGGCTACACCTTCTACGCCACCCACCGCCTGGAGAACAGCCTGGACGCGCGCCGCAAGCTGGTGCAGCTGGAGCCGAGCGCAGTCAACTGGTTCAACTATGCCGTCACCCTGCAGGCCCTGGGCCGCGCCGACGAGGCGCAGGTAGCTATCGACAAGGCCAGCCGGCTGGCGCCGGACAACCTCACCTACCGCCTCAACCAGGCCTTCATCGCTGCGGCCAACGGCCACTACGCCGCCGCCGCGGACCTGCTGGAGTCGGCCACCGGCGGCCGGCCGGCCGACCCGCAACTGACCGAGAACCTGGCCTACCTCAACCTCAAGGCGGGCCGCAAGGAGAAATCGGCGGCCCTGTTCCGCGCCACCCTAGACCGCCTCGACGCAGCCCAGCAGAAGCGGCAGGCGCCAGTGGACACCCACAAGGCCGCCCTGCGCTCCCAGCTCAAGGCGCTGGAGAGCCGCTGGTCGCTGGCCGCCGCCGACGCCGCGTGCCTGGGCGGCTCGGCCTGCGGCGGCGGCGACGGACTGGCCACCACCCGCTCCGGCTATGGTTTCGGCAGCCTGGAAGCCGACTACCGCCTCACCCCCCGCACCCTGATCTTCTCGCGCCTGCTGTGGGGCACCGAGCCGGACAGCCTGGCGGTGGCCGACGACAGCGCGCAGTGGTCGGTGGGGGCCAGCTTCAAGCCCTTCACGCAGACCAACCTGCTGCTGTCCCTGGAGAAGACCTTCCCGCTGGACTCGGCCCGCGACGGCAACTGGCTGGGCCGCGTCGCCTGGTCGCGCTCCAGCGCCCAGGCCGGCAAGACAGAGCGGCGCAGCACGCCCTACTCGCACCTGTACGTGGAGCTGGCCAAATACCTGCAACACGACCAGCAGGGGCTGGCCTTCGCCGAGGGCCGCTTCGGCCGCCGCCTGCACCTGGGCGCACGCAGCGACCTGTTGCCCTACGTCTACGGGCAGGGCCGCTACACGGAGCGCCCCGGCCACGACCTGGCCAACGTGGAACTGGGCCTGGGCCTGGCCTGGCAGCTCAAGCACGCCTTCCACAACTACTACGGCTACCGGGCCACCACCGAAGCCTACTTGAAGGTGGGCCAAGACGTGTACGCCAGGGACGACGACCTGCAGCTGCGCGCCATCACCGGCCTGCGCTGGCTGTACCAGTAGGGGGGTGGACACCGTGACCCGCCTGCTGCTGGCCTGCCTGTGGATATCGCTGCTGGCCTGCGCCGCGCCGCCCGGCGCGCGCGCCAGTGGCAGCGACCCTTGCGCGCTGGAGGCCGTGCATACCACATTCCTGCAGGTGTGGAACCGCGACCGGGAGCGCCGCCCGGCGGACTGGTATCGCCTGTTCTCGGCGCTGGCCGAACTGGGTATCGACGAGGTGATCCTGCAGTGGACCCGCTACGGCCACACGTCCTTCTACCACGGCCACGGCGACCTGCTCGGCCCCGTACTGGAGGCCGCCCAGCGCTACAACATGCACGTAATGGTGGGCCTGCAGTACGACCCCCGCTTCTGGCGCGCTATCGACAAGGAGCCCAAGGCCCTAGCCCGCTACCTGGCGGAACGGACCCGCTCCGTGTCGGCCCAGGTGGACGAATTGGCGCGATTCATCCGCGCCCGGCGCCTCGGTGCCATGGTGAGCGGCTGGTACATCGCCGACGAGCTGGACGACGAGACCTGGCTCGAACCGCAGAAGGCCCACGCCCTGACTACCTACCTGCAGACCGTGGTGCAGGCCGTGCGCCATTCCGGGCTGGACCGGCCGGTAGCCGTGTCCGGGTTCTCCAACGGCCGCACCGCCCCGGCACGCAGCGCCACCCTGTGGCACGGCCTGCTGCGCGAGAGCGGCGTGGACCTGTTTCTGTTCCAAGACGGCATCGGCGCGGGCAAGCTCACCCTGGCGGCCCTGCCCGCCTACCTGGCGGCGCTGGATGCGGAATTTCCGGGCATGGATCGGCAGTTCCGCGTGGTCACCGAGCTCTTTCGACAGCAAAAGGGAGAGGCCGGTCGGTTCGAGGCCCGACCCGCTCCCTATAATCGCATCCTCCGGCAGCTCGATCTGGCCACGCGCCACGGCACGCGGCGGCCCGTGGCCTTTTCCGTGCCGGACTACCTGCTGGGCGAGCGGCCCGACCGCCGGGCCCTGCGCGAGCAGTGGCAGGCAGCCCTGACGCGCTGCCGCCTGGCCCTCATCCAATGACCCACCGACGGAAGACACGATGCACGACAACAACAACCATCACACTCTCGGGAGACTCGGACCGCTGCTCGGGCTGACTCTGATCGTCCTGTTGCTGGGCGCCTGCGGCGGGAGCAGCGGCGGCGGCGAGCCCCGCGCCGGGGCTCAGCTGGCCGACCAGCCGGCGGGCGACCTGAACGGCGGCGGCAAGGCGCACCGGCCACATGGCCCGCCCCCGGCCCCAGGACAGGGCGGCGCGCCCCCCACGCCCATGCTGGTGCTGTACGACACCGGCGGGCCCTACGGCTACGTCGGCGTGGAATACGCCATCATGCTGGAAAACCTGCTGGGGCACTTCAACGCCGACGTGACCCTGCTGCCGGTGGAGCAGTACACGGCCGGCACGCTGGACCGCTACACGCGCATCTTCTACATCGGCTCCACCTACGACGACCCGAGCCACTTCGACAGCGGCTCGCCGGAGGCCCTGGCCTACGACCAGTTCCTCACCGATGCCGCCAGCACGGGCCGCACCCTCACCTGGCTCAACTACAACCTGTGGCACTTCGTGCAGAAGTACGAGGCCATCCACGGCGCCGACAGCTTCCGCCAGCGCTTCGGCTTCAGCTACCAGTACATCGTCAACAACAGCTACAACCGCGTGCGCTACAAGGGGGTGGAGCTGTACAAGGGCGTGGTGGTGCACGCCAACCCCGGCGCGGTGCTGACCGGCTGCGAGCCCGAGGGCGACGGCAAGTACGACTGCGCGCTGGAGGCCAACTACGTGGCCATCGAGGATCCCGCGCGGGCCGAGGTGCTGGCCACCACCTATTCCAGCACCTTCACCTCGGCGCAGGAGATCCCCTATTTCGTGCGCGGCGGCAACCTCTGGTACATCGGCGACATCCCCTTCTCGTTCTTCTCCGAGGAGGACCGGTACCTGGCCTTCGCCGACGTGCTGCACGACATCACCGAGTCCGGCATCCCGCGCGATGCGGTGCCGCAATACGCCATCGCCCGCTTCGAGGACGTCAGCCCCGGCATCGACGTGGCCGACCTGGACGCCGCCATGGCGCTCATGAAGTCCAAGGGCGTGCCCTTCGCCGTGGCCACCATCCCGATCTACAAGGATCCGCTCAACGTAATCCCAGACGACGGCGGCGACTACCAGACACTGCCCGGCTCGGCGGTGGGCAAGTCCCTGAAGAAATATTTCCGGAACGGCTACGCCAGCATCATCCACCACGGCACCACCCACCAGTGGGACGGCGGCCCCAATCCCTACAACCAGCTCACCGGTGACGACTTCGAGTTCTTCCGCGTCACCATGAACGCCGACTACTCCCTGAACTTCCTCGGCGCGGTGAGCGACGACAGCGCGGACTGGGCCCGCAGCCGCATGGAGGAGGGCAACCGCCTGCTGCGCCAGAGCGGCCTGCGGCCCTTCGCCTGGGAGGCCCCCCACTACATGGCCAGCGAGACGGACTACCGCACCATCCAGCAGATTTACCCGGTGCACTACGGCCGCATGCTGTACACCAACCCGCAGCGGCCGGACCGTTACATCGGCCAGTTCTTCCCGTACGTGATCGAGAAAGACCACTACGGCTACCGGCAGGTGCCCGAATCCATCGGCAATATCGAGCCGGAGCCGTTCCAGGGCTACCGCCAGCTGCTGCCGCCCGACCTGCTGCGCCACGCGGAAAAGCTCAAGGTGGTGCGCGACGGTGTGGCCAGCTTCTTCTACCACCCCTATCTGGGCACCGGTTACCTCACCCAGGTGGTGGACGGGCTGCGTGCCGCGGGCTACGACTTCGTGGCCCCCTGCTCGCTGGCCCTGTACTGCCCCTGACGGCAGGCCCGGCCCACCGGCCCCGCTGTGCAGACAGCGGGGCTTTTTGTTGGCGGGAATCCCGACCCGGGCGCCTGGAATGGACCAAGGGAAAGACCGGGCGGCGGCAACGGTGCGCCCCGCGACAGCCACCCGCGGCACCGGCGATGCCGGGGGCCGTGGTGACGCGCCTCAGGTGCGGCAGGGCCTTTGGCGGGCGCCAAAACGGCGGGCGGGAACCCGAAGGTCTCCGCCCGTCTCTGGATGCGGGAGGCTCGCGCCCCCCTGCGAGATATGGTGCCGATGGCCGGAGTCGAACCGGCACGGCTTTCGCCACTGCCCCCTCAAGACAGCGTGTCTACCAATTCCACCACATCGGCGTTATTTGGGCAGGTCCGAGGCCGGCGCCTGCTTGGCGGGTGCGGACGGTGCGGTGTCCACCGGCGGCACATCGGGTGGCAGCTGGCCGCTCTCGGTCGGCGGCGTGGTTTCGTCCGCAGCCGGCGCGGTCGGGGCCGGCTCGCCCTGCTGTTCGGCCTGTTCGACCAGCGATTCCACCACGCCCTTCTCACGCGGCTGGTGGGAGACGATATAGGTCAGCGCCAGGCAGTTGAGAAAGAACAGCGTGGCCAGGACGGCGGTGGTACGGCTGAGGAAGTTGCCTGCACCGCGTGCCCCGAACACGGTCCCCGAGGCCCCGCTGCCGAAGGCCGCGCCGGCGTCCGCACCCTTGCCATGCTGCAGCAGGATGAGCGTGATCAACGCAATGGCGATGAAGACCTCGGAGATGAGCAGGATGGTGTAGAGCATGGCTCAGCCGGCCGCCTTGCAGATGGCCAGGAAATCGCCCACCTTGAGCGACGCACCACCGATCAGGCCACCGTCGATGTCGGGCTGGGCGAACAGCTCGGCCGCGTTGCCGGGCTTCACACTGCCGCCGTACTGGATCTGCACGGCCGCGGCCACCTCGGCGTCGTGACCGGCCAGGCGGTCGCGGATGAACTTGTGCACGGCCTGGGCCTGCTCGGGGGTGGCCGTCCTGCCAGTGCCGATGGCCCACACCGGCTCGTAGGCGATGACCGCCTGCCGGAAGGCGGCGATGCCGGCGGCGTCGAGCACGGCATCCAGCTGGCGGGCGATGATCTCGTCGGTAACGCCCGACTCGCGCTCCTCCAGCGTCTCGCCCACGCACAGAATGGGCGTCAGGCCACCGGCCTGGGCGGCCACGAACTTGCGCGCCACGGTGGCATCGTCCTCGCCGTACAGGCTGCGGCGCTCGGAGTGGCCCACGATGCTGTAGCGGCAGTCGAACTCCTTGAGCATGGCGGCCGACACCTCGCCGGTGTAGGCCCCCTGCGCCTGGTCGCTCACGTCCTGGGCGCCCAGGGCCACGGGGGAGCCGGCCAGCAGTTCCTGTGCCAGGGGGATGTAGGGATAGGGCGGGCAGACCGCCACATCAGCGTTGTTCACCTCGCCGATGCCGGCCAGGATGCCGCCGATCAGCTCCTTCGTCATGGCGATGGAGCCATTCAGTTTCCAGTTCCCTGCCACCAGAATCCTGCGCATGCCTTTCTCCGGACGCTACTGCTGAAAGCCGGCAAGCTTACCGGCCGACTTGCCACAAATCAACCAACCGCCCGGGAGCGGTCCCGGCAGGGTGAGCGGCCCACGATTCAGGAACTTGCGGCCATGGCGAGGCCATCGCCGTCGGCCGCCTCGCGCACGGCGTCGGCGATCTGCTCGGCGTAGCGCTGCACCTCGCCGCCGTCCTGGCCCTCCACCATGACGCGGATGAGGGGCTCGGTGCCGGACGGGCGCAGCAGCACGCGGCCGCGGTCGGCCAGCGCGCTCTCCACGGTGCGTACCGCCTCCCGCACGCGCGGCAGGCGGGTGACGTCGATGCGCTCTGTCAGCGGCACATTGACCAGCGACTGGGGCAGCTTCTGCATGCCCTGCTTGAGGTCGTGCAGGCTGCGCCCGGTGGTGACGATCTCGTGCAGCACCTGCAGCGCGGCCACAATGCCGTCGCCGGTGGTGGTGCGGTCCAGGCAGATGATGTGGCCGGACGACTCGCCGCCCAGGGTCCAACCCTTCTGCTGCATGCGCTCCAGCACATAGCGGTCGCCCACCGCAGCGCGTTCGAAGGGGATGCCGTAGCGGCGCAGGGCCAGTTCCAGGCCCAGATTGCTCATCTGCGTGCCCACCACGCCGCCCTTGAGGCGGCCCTCGCGGTACTCGCCCTCGGCAATAATGAACAGCGCCTCGTCGCCGTCCACGATCTCGCCGGTGTGGTCGGCCATGATGAGCCGGTCGCCGTCGCCATCCAGGGCAATGCCCAGATCGGCCTGGTTGCTGAGCACCGCGTCGGCCAGGCGCTGCGGGGCGGTGGCCCCGCAGTCCTTGTTGATGTTCAGCCCGTCCGGCGCGGCGCCGACCATGATCACCTCGGCGCCCAGCTCCTTGAACACATAGGGCGCGCTGCTGTAGGTGGCACCGTTGGCGCAGTCCACCACGATCTTCAGCCCGTGCAGGGCGTCCGCGGCCGGGATGGTGCTCTTGCAGAATTCGATGTAGCGGCCGGTGGCGTCGTCAATGCGCTCGGCCTTGCCCAGGCGGCGGGAGGGCACCACCTCCACGGGGCGCTCCAGGGCCGCCTCGATGGCCATCTCCACCGCGTCGTCCAGCTTGAAGCCGTCCTTGGAGAAGAACTTGACGCCGTTGTCGTCGTAGGGATTGTGGGAGGCACTGATGACGATGCCGGCCGAGGCGCGCAGGGTGCGCGTGAGGTAGGCGATGGCCGGGGTGGGCATGGGACCGACCAGGCGGATGTCCACGCCCGCCGCCGACAGGCCGGCCTGCAGGCAGGATTCCAGCATGTAGCCGGAGATGCGCGTGTCCTTGCCGATCAGCACCAGGCCGCGGCCCTCACTGGCCAGCACGCGGCCCACCGCCCAGCCCAGCTTGAGGACGAACTCGGGCGTCATGGGGGGTTGACCCACCTTGCCGCGGATGCCGTCCGTTCCGAAATATCTCCTGTCACTTCCCATGTCTCAGGTCTCCACTCCCAGATTCAGTGTGGCTTCCACCAGCCGCACCGCCTGCACCGTCTCGCGCACATCGTGCACGCGCAAGATGGACGCCCCGCGCTCGGCGGCCAGGGCGGCCAGGATGGCGCTGGCCACCTGCCGCTCGGCCACCGGGAGGTCCAGCAGGTCACCGATCATGGACTTGCGCGACATGCCGGCCATGACCGGCAGGCCCAGCTCGGTGAAGCGGTACAGCTCGCGCAGCAGCGTGTAGTTGTGGGCCAGGGTCTTGCCGAAGCCGAAGCCGGGATCGACCACCAGCCGCTCGCGCGGGATGCCGGCCCGTTTGCAGGCCTGCAACCGTTTCTTGAAGAAGGCCATGATATCGTCAACCACGGAATCGTAATGTGGCGCAGTTTGCATCGTGCGCGGTGTCCCCTGCATGTGCATGAGGGTCACCGCCGCGCCACTCTCGGCGGCCGCCTTGAGGGCGCCGCGCTGCTGCAGGGCACGCACGTCGTTGATCATCTGCGCCCCGGCGTGAGTCGCCTCACGCATGACGCGTGGCTTGCTGGTGTCCACCGATACCGGCACGTCCAGTTCGGCCACACAGGCCTCGATGACCGGCAGCACCCGCGCCAGCTCCTCCTTGACGTCCACCGGCTCGGCCCCCGGGCGCGTGGACTCGCCCCCCACATCGATGATGTCCGCCCCCTCCGCCACCAGGCGCCGGGCGTGCGCCAGGGCGGCCTCCGGCCCGGCATGCGCCCCACCATCGAAGAAAGAGTCGGGCGTGACG
>JALVPS010000426.1 GCA_027031685.1 Gammaproteobacteria bacterium
GGTCGTGGGGATCGAAGTCGGCCGCCGCCACACGCCGCACGGCGTCGGCGGGGTAGCCGAGGGCCCCCAGCAGGGTGGCGGCCAGGCGCAGCTGGCGGTCGAGCGCCGCGGCCGAGGGCGCCGGCAGCGGCTCGGCATGCACCAGGCGCACGGCGGCCGCGCCGTGGGCCAGCGCGTCCAGCCACAGCTCCAGCCCCACGGCGGGCACCTCCTCCACCGGCAGCCACAGCACGTGGGGCGCGTCCCGCGCCGCGGCGGCGTCACCGGCCACGAAGGCCAGCACCGGACGCTCGCCGCCGGCGGCCCGGTAGGCCTGCAGCAGGCGGCGCGCCTGCTCGTGCAGGGCCAGCGGCGGCGGCAGGGCGTATTCGATGGCCCCCGAGGGGCAGACGGCCGCGCAGGCGCCGCCGCCCTGGCAGCGGTAGGGGTCCACGGCGATGCGCTCGGCCAGGGCGGTGATGGCCTCGGCGGGGCAGGCGTCCAGGCAGGCGCGGCAGCCGGTGAGGCCGCTGCGGCCGTGGGCGCAGCGCGCTGCGTCGTAGTGGAAGAAGCGCGGCTTCTCGAAGGTGCCGCGCATCTGCACCAGTTCCAGGGCTAGGGCGTCCAGCGCGAGGGGCTGGCCGGGGTCGGCGCGGTAGTAGCCGGGCGGCGGCAGTGGGGTGGTCAGGTGGGGCGGGTCGTCCAGGTCCAGGATCAGGTCGCAGTGGAGCCGCTCGTGGTCGCGCGCGCCGGGCTGGCCCAGGGTCACCTCGAAGGCCCCCAGGTGGCCGCGGATGGCCAGCGGGCGGCCGGCCAGGGGGATGGCCGGCACGCTGGGCTCGTCGCTGCCGTCGGTGACCAGCACCTGCGGCTGCAGGTCCGGCAGCAGGCGCGGGGCGAACAGCAGGGCGTCCTCGCCGCCGATGAGCAGGATGCGCCCCCGCGAGCGGTACTGCACCGTCCCGGCCGGCTGCACCGCCAGCGGCCCCACCGCGCGGCGGGCCTGCTCGCGGGCCTCGGCGTTGCGCGCCGAGGGGTTCGTGCCGGCGCTCATGTCGCCGCCTCCCCGTCGGGCGCGTCGGTTGATGCATCGTCCGCCACGGGACCGGCCTCGGCCGCCTCTTCCCCTGCGCCGTCGAGCAGGGCCTCGGCCCGGCGGGCCGCCTCCCGCGCCAGCCGGTGGCGCATCTCGGCGGTGATCAGCCCGCCCAGGTGCTCGAACTCCGTGTAGTCGCCGGCGTAGACGTCCAGCTCGTCCACCCAGGCCACGTCGGCCACCTGCCACAGCCGGCGCAGGGCCGCGCGCCGCAGGGCCTCGCTCACGCCGGCCGACAGAAAGCCGCTGAAATCGGACTCCGCCGTCAGGCTCTCCACGGGCGGCATGTCGGCATCGGTGAGCAGGGGCTTGGCGACCGCCGGGGCCGCGTCCTCCGCCGCCACGGGGGCGGACGCCGGCTCCGGCGGCAGCGCCTCACCGCGCCGGGCCGCCAGCTTGCGGCGGTGGAAGCGCTGCAGGAAGGGCTCGGTGATGTCCGGCGCAGGCTTGGGTGTATCACCCATGGTCAGACCGCCCGCCCCGCCTCCGTGGCCTCCGGCACCTCGATCAGACGGCCGCTGCCACAATCGTAGATGTAGCCGTAGATGGGGATGGAGCCGGGCACCATCGGGTTTTCCCGGATGCGGCGCACGTCGTCCACCACGCTTTGCTCCAGGTCCGGGATGGTCAGCCACTTGATGAATTTCCCCTCGGTCGTGCCGGGGCCCTCACCCACGTCGTGCCAGCCGGACTCGTCGATGGTAGCGGTCTGCAGGCTGCTGGCCAACAGGTTGCCCATGATTTCGTCGTCGAAGGTCTGCATGCCGCAGTCGGTGTGGTGAATGACGAACCACTCCCGCGTGCCCAGCAGCTTGTAGGAAATGACCAGCGAGCGGATGGCATCGTCGCTGGCCCGTCCGCCCGCATTGCGGATGACATGGGCATCCCCCTCGGCCAGACCGGCATATTTGGCCGGGTCGAGACGCGCATCCATGCAGGTCAAAATGGCGAAATGGCGCGCCGGTGGCATGGCGAGATTGGCCTTGTCGCCGAAATCGGCGGCATAGGCGGCATTGGCGGCCAGGACTTCATCAACGATCTTGCTCATGACGCATCTCCTCTCGGGGGGTTGGCAAGGGAGTTCGGGTTGCGCCAATCCTGACGCTTGCGCTTGCGCCGTTTCTGCGGCGCGTAGTGGGTGAGCACGTAGGCCTCGGTCCAGCGGTACACCTCGGGCGGCACGGCCACGGCGTAGATCTCGTCGCCGCCCTCCAGGTAGGCGTGGGCCTCGTCGAAGCTCATGGTGACCAGAAAGGGCTCCGGCCGGTCGCCGTCGTTCTCGGCGTGGGCGACCACGTAGCAGCGCGGCCGGGGCGAGAGGAGGTTGTAGTAGTAGCTCTCGCACTCGTCGGGGTACAGGTGCAGGCGCAGGCCGCCCACCAGGTAGCGGGCGCTGCCGTCGGCCTCCCGTCGCACCGCCCGCGCCGGATCGGCGGGCGCGGCGGCCACCACCACACCCACCGCCGACCACAGCGTGTCGATCCACGGCTGGCCGCGGGCGGGACGGCGCTCCAGCACCACGGTGACCGGCATCTCGCTCACCTCGGGCGTAGGCCGGTCGCTCAGTTCGATGGGTTGCATGGACGCCCCTCGAGCATGGTCTCCCCTGCCCTGCAGCAATTTCCATGCCCGGCGGCCATCACCCCGCCGCAGCCGCGCAACGGGTGTGCGAGGGGGAGAAAATGACGCAGGACTGGGGGCCTGCCGGCGACAAAATGTCGCAGCAGGCAACGGGCGTCCGGTGGTCTAACATCCCGCTTATGAAAGTGGAAATCAGGGTCCGTCGCCCGGGCCGCCGACCAGACCAGGCCACCCGGGCACGCCTGGCTGAGCTGCTGGGCGATTTTCCCATCCGCCGCGATCTGCTGATCGAGGCGCTGCACCGCATCAATGACGCCGAGGGCTGTCTGCCGGAGCCGTTGTTGCTGGCGCTGGCCGAGCGGATGCGGCTCACGCCGGCGCAGGTATTCGAGGTGGCGAGCTTCTACCACCATTTTCACGTCACGGCCGAGCCGGACGGGCGCTCGGTGCTGCGCGTCTGCGATTCGATCGTCTGCCAGCAGCACGGTTCGGACGATTTGCTGGCGACGCTGCGGCAGACGCTGGGCGATGACGTGCGGATCGAGGCCACGCCCTGCGTCCGCCGC
>JALVPS010000427.1 GCA_027031685.1 Gammaproteobacteria bacterium
GTCAACCCCCGTGCGGCAGCCGCAGCCTTTCCATTAGATAGCACAGGCAGTCCTGGCGGATGACGCGCGCGTCGAGGGTGAGCATGGAGGGCATGACGCGCCGGCGCAGTTCGATCACCTCGCCGTTGCGGCGGAAGTAGCGGTGCGCCACGTCGCGGCCCTGCTCGTCCTGCACGGCCAGGCACAGGGGGTCGGCCAGGCGGCAGGTAGCGAAGGGGGTGCCGGCGGGCATCTCCTGGAAGTTCATGTGTTCCAGGTCGCGCGGGAAGACCAGCGGCGCCTCGGCCGGGGCGAAGGCGAACTCCACGTCCTCCGGCACGGTGACGCGGGCCACGGTGTGGAACAGGTCGATGTCGTGCTCGGCCACCGGCGAGTCGGGCACCGCCGCCAGGTGCAGGCAGGCCTCCACGAACTCGCTGGCGTGGGCCACGCCGCGGGCCTCGCCCGGCTTGCCGCACTCCAGGGTGACGGCCGGGCAGTGGCGGGTCATGGCCGCGCTCTGCGTGCCGCGCGGGGTGATGAAGTACACCACGGTGCGGCCGAACAGGGTGGCCAGTTGCAGGTGCTCGTTGCGCAGGGCGTTGATGCAGGCGTAGTGGGGGTTGAGGCCGGTGTTGTTGTGGATGTCGATACTGGCGAACACGCGCCGCTCGCGCATGATGTCCACGATGCGCGCCATCATCTGCGCCTCGGGGCTGGACAGGTCGTCGCCGCCCGGCCACACGCGGTTGTAGTCCGGCTGGCCGGGCAGGCGGCGCACCCCTTCCTGGGCCGCCGCCACGTTGCCGAAGAAGATGCTCAGGGCGCGCGGCAGCTCGCGGCCCATGTAGTGGTGCAGCAGGCGCTGCATGGCCCGCAGCCCGGTGGGTTCGTTGCCGTGCAGCAGCACTGAGACGAACAGCGGCTCGGGCCGCCGCCCGGGCAGGTGCACCAGGCTGGGGCCGGGCAGCAGGCTGGCCAGCTCATCGGGGGCGCAGTCCAGCACCCCCTCCGGCAGGTGGTCGAATTCGTGCAGCACGTTCAGGTCTCCCAGGTGTGGACCGGGCGGTCGGCGCATTGCCCGGCGTGGTAGCGGCGCGTCAGTTCGGTGAAGTCCCCGTCGCAGCGGGGCAGGGCCCGGCGCTGCCAGCGGGCGCCGTTCTGGCGGCTGGCCACGCGCGCCTCGATGATGCCCAGGTAGTGGTCGCGGTCGTCGGGGTCGATGCGCAGGGCCTCCAGCCCGGTGCGCGCCGCCGGCAGCAGGTGGCGCAGCAGCAGGTGGCGCAGGTTGTATCGGGCGCCGTCCAGCCAGGTCACGTGGGCGTCCAGCCCCAGCCGCGCCGCCTGGTAGAAATTGTCCCGTGCCAGGGCGAACTCCAGCCGCGTGCAGTCGATTTCCTCGAAGTGGCGCACCAGTCCGTAGTAGAGGGCGGCGTTGGCGATCATGTCGCTCACGCTGGGGCCGCCCGGCAGCACGCGGTGCTCGATGCGGATGTGCGGGGTGCCGTCGGCGTCTAAGCCCACCAGGGGCCGGTTCCAGCGCCACAGGGTGCCGTTGTGCAGGCGCAGGTGGGCGTAGGGGCCGGCCGCCTCGTCCTGCAGCAGGGGCAGCAGGGGCGGGAAGTGCTCCACGTTCTCGCGGAACACCTCCAGGATGGAGTGGCGCGCATAGCCGGTGCCGAAGCTCACGCGGTGCAGGGGGCCGTGGGCCGTGGCGCCATAGCCGCCGGCCTCCACCGACTGCTCGAAGAGGGGGATGCGCGTCTCGTCCCACAGGTCGTGGCCGAACAGGAAGGGCGAGTTGGCGCCGGCTGCCACCAGCGGCGCGGACAGCAGCAGGGAGGCGTTGTAGGCGGCCCGCACGCGCCGGCAGGGTGGCTTGTAGTGGAGCTGGAAGGAGGTGGCGGCGGCCTCCAGCATCACGTCGCGGTGCTCGGTGACCAAGTGGCTGTGGCCCTTGATGTCCAGCCGCAGCGGGGCGCCGCCGCGCAGGGCCAGGATCTGCTCGTTGAGGGCCTGGTAGCGTTTCAGGGGCGACATGTGGGCCAGGGACAGGTCGGCCTCGCGCAGGGTGGGCAGGATGCCGCACACCACGATGTCGCCGTCCAGGGCGGCGGCCAGGGTGCGCGCCCGCGCCAGGGTGTCGGCCAGGTGGGCGTGCAGGGCGCGCAGGCAGTCGCCGCGCAGCGCGCGCGGCGGGGTGTTGAACTCCACGTTGAAGGCGGCCAGCTCGGCGGTGGCCAGGGCGGGGTCGAAGCGGGCCAGGAAGCGGGTGTTGGCCGGCAGCGGGCGCAGGTCGTCGCGCCGCACCAGGCAGGCCTCCAGCTCGAAGCCGGCCACGTAGCGGTCCGGCTCCGGCGGGCAGCGGGCGAAGCGGCGCGCCAGGTCCTCCGTCTCCGCCGCCACCCGGCGGCGGAAGCGCGCGAAGTCCTCCGCTGTGAAGCGGGTGCGGTCGATCTCCTGTCCCATGCTCAGTCCTGTGTCAGGGCGGCGTCCAGGGCGGCCAGCCGCTGCGGGGTGCCCACGTCGTGCCAGGCGCCGCGGTAGTGTTCGCAGCCCACGCGGCCGTCACGCGCCGCGGCACGCAGCAGCGGGGCCAGGGGCCGCGGCACGCCGTCCGCCAGGGGCGCGAACAGGGCCGGGCGGTACCAGCCGATGCCGCTGAAGGTGAGGCGCGGCGCGTCCGCCGGTGGCGGCTCGCACAGCCGGCCGTTCCGGCAGGCGAAGTCGCCGGCCGGGTGATGGGGGGGATTGTCCACCAGCACCAGGTGGGCCGCCCTGTCACCGGTCAAGTCCGGCGCCCGCAGCGGGTGGTCGCACCACACGTCGCCGTTCACCACCAGGAAGGGGGCGGGGCCGAGCAGGGGCAGGGCATGGCGGATGCCGCCGGCGGTGTCCAGCAGCGCCGCCTCGCGCGAGTAGGCGATGCGCAGCCCGAAGCGCGCCCCGTCGCCCAGGCGGGCGGCGATCTGCTCGCCCAGGTGGTGCAGGTTGATCACCACCTCGCGGTAGCCGGCGGCGCGCAGGCGGTCCAGCCAGTGCTCGATGAGCGGCCGCCCGCCCACCGCCAGCAGGGGCTTGGGGGTGCGGTCGGTGAGCGGGCGCATGCGCTGGCCGCGCCCGGCGGCGAGGATCATGGCCCGCATCGCGCCACCCGCCGGGGCAGGTCCAGGCGCTCGATGAGCGCCGCCAGGGGTCGCGTCTCCGGGTACTGCGGGGCCACCTGGCGCAGGTAGCCCA
>JALVPS010000428.1 GCA_027031685.1 Gammaproteobacteria bacterium
TGCAGGCAGGCCGCCAGGGTGTCCCTGTCGTACACCGAGAAGGCCTGGTACTCGCGCGTCTCGCGGGTGAGGAACCACACCAGGGCGTGTCCCGGCAGGCTGGCCAAGCGGTCCCAGGCGGTGCGCAGTCGGTTTCGCCGTTTCACAGGCCGAGTGTAGGCGATGTGGGCCGGGCCGGCCCCTTGCCGTGGATACGGTCAGGCCCCGCCTTCGGTGTCGCCGCCGCAGATCCCGCCCGGCGGCGACACCGAAGGCGGGGCCTGGCTGGCGGGGCGTCTTGCGCGGCTGGATCCCCAGCTCGGCCAGGCGGCGCGCGCCGGGTATGAGCTGGCGCTCCAGGGAGCCGAGGGTCTGGTTGTAGGCGGCCACGCTGGCATTGAGGCCCTTGCCGAGCCGCTCCAGGTGCTCGGTGAGGGTGGCCACGCGCTGGTAGAGGGCCTCGCCGGCGGCGCGGATCTGCTCGGCGTTCTCGGAGAAGGCGGCTTGCCGCCAGCCGAAGGCCACGGCGCGCAGCAGGGCCATGAGCCCGGCCGGCCCGCAGGGAATGACCTTCTGCCGCATGGCGTCCTCCAGCAGGGCGCCGTCCTGCTCCAGGGCGGCGCTCAGGAAGGGCTCGCCGGGCAGGAACAGCACCACGAAGTCGGGGCTGCGCGGGAACTGCGCCCAGTAGGCCTTGCCGGCCAGCTCGCGCACCCGCTCGCGCACCTGGCGGGCGTGGCGCCGCAGGGCGGCCCGCTCGGCGGCCTCGTCGTCGGCGTCGATGGCGTCCAGGTAGGCGTCCAGGGGCGTCTTGGCGTCCACGATCAGCTCGCGCTGGTCGGGCAGGCGGATGACCAGGTCCGGGCGCAGGCGCTGGCCGTCGTCGCCGGCGGTCACCTGCTCGGCGAAGTCGGCGTGGGCCACCATGCCGGCCAGCTCCACCAGCCGGCGCAGGGTCAGCTCGCCCCAGCGGCCGCGCACGCCGGGCCGGCGCAGGGCCTGCACCAGGTGGCGCGTCTCGTCGCGCAGGGCCTGCTCGGAGCGCAGCAGCTCGGCCAGTTGCTTGTCCAGGGCGCCCCAGGCCTGCTGGCGGGCCTGCTCCAGCTCGCGGATCTGCGCCTGGGCGCGCGCCAGGGCCTCCTGCAGGGGGCGCACGGTGTCGCGCAGGTGCTGCTCGCGCTGCTCCAGGGTGGCCTCGGCGCGGGCCTGCTGCAGCTTGAGGTTCTGCTCGGCCAGGCGCAGGAAGAAGCTGCTGTTCTGGCGCAGGGCGCGCTGGGAGAGGGCGGCGAAGTGGCGCCCCAGCTCGTCGCGGGCGTCGCGAAGCTGCTTTAGCTGGGCGGCGTGGTGGCGTCGCTCGGCCTCGCGCTCGGCGGCCAGGCGGGCGTTCTCCGTGGCCAGGGCATTGAGCTGGCGCTGGTGGCGCAGGCGGGCCGCCAGCCAGCCCAGGGCGGCGCCGACGACCCCCGCCAGCAGGGCGACGCGCACGAGCGGGGTGGCCAGCAGGTCCATTCAGGCGCGCCGGCGGTGGTCCAGCCAGGCCAGCAGTTGGGCGGGGTGGTCGATGTGGCCGTCGGCGCCCCAGTCCCAGGGGCGCTGGCCGGCGTCGATGTAGCCCCAGCGGGCCACCAGGGTGGTCATGCCGGCGCGCCGGCCGGCGGCGATGTCGCGCTCGGCGTCGCCTACGTACAGGCACTGGCCGGGTGGTGTGGCGCACTGCTCGGCGGCGGTGCGCAGGGGCAGGGGGTGCGGCTTGCGTTCCGGCATGCTGTCGCCGGAGACGATGCAGGCGGCGCGGTCGCCCAGGCCCAGGGCGGACATGAGCGGGTCGGTGAGCCAGGCCGGCTTGTTGGTGACCACCCCCCAGGGCAGGTCGGCCGCCTCCAGCTGGGCCAGCACCTCGGCCATGCCCGGAAAGAGGCGCGTCTGTTCGCACAGGCGGGCGCGGTAGGTGTCCAGAAAGGCGCGTCGGCGGCGCTCGAAGTCGGCCGGGTCCTGGTCGGGGCCGAAGGCCAGCCGCACCAGGGCCGCCGAACCGTGCGAGACGTGGTCGCGCAGGGCGGCGAAGGGCAGGGGGGCAAGGCCCTCGTCCCGCCGCACGCGGTTGATGGCCGCCACCATGTCCGGGGCGGTGTCGGCCAGGGTGCCGTCCAGGTCGAACAGGGCGCAGCGCAGCGGCCCGCTCATGCCGTGGCGTCCTTGCGCGTGGCCAGCAGGTAGTTGACGCTCACGTCGTGCCCCAGCCAGTAGCGCCGCGTGAAGGGGTTGTAGCTCATGCCGGTCACGTCCACCGTGTCCAGCCCGGCGTGGCGGGCCCAGCGGTCCAGCTCCGAGGGGCGGATGAAGCGAGCGTACTCGTGGGTGCCGCGCGGCAGCAGGCGCAGCACGTATTCGGCGCCGATGATGGCGAACAGGAAGGATTTGGGGTTGCGGTTGATGGTGGAGAACACCACCGTGCCGCCCGGCTTCACCAGCCGCGCGCAGGCGGCCACGGTGGCGGCCGGGTCCGGCACGTGCTCCAGCATCTCCATGCAGGTGACCACGTCGAAGGCGGCCGGCTGCGTCTCGGCCAGGGTCTCGGCGGCCACCTGCCGGTAGTCCACGTCCACGCCGCTCTCCAGGGCGTGCAACCGGGCCACCGCCAGGGGCGCCTCGCCCAGGTCGATACCCGTCACCTTCGCGCCGCGCGCGGCCATGGACTCGGCCAGGATGCCGCCGCCGCAGCCCACGTCCAGCACCGTCTTGCCGGCCAGGCCGCCGGCCTGGCGCTCGATGTACTCCAGGCGCAGGGGGTTGATGTCGTGCAGCGGCTTGAACTCGCTCTCCGGATCCCACCAGCGCGAGGCCAGGGCCTCGAACTTGGCGATTTCGGCGTGGTCGACGTTGGCTTGGCTCATGGTCCTGTGCGGGCTGTGGTGTCGAGCGGGGATGTTAGCCCGTGACCGGTCCTTTGAACACGTCGGTCCAAGGCGGGGAGGCCGGAAGCAGCCCGGGGCCTTGTCCAGGGGCAATCCATGTGGCCACGGGCCGGTGATGCATGGTGGCCGGATTCAGACCACTTTCTTCACCAGATCCCGCAGGAGGGTGGTCGTGTCGATTTGGGGGGCCTCGAAGCGCACGTCGCTGAGAGCGATATCGAAGGGTTGTCCCTCCACGTAGTGAATGGGGAAGACGATGCCGAAACGCAAGTTGGAGCCGTACTCGAACTGTTCGAGGTTCCAGCGTTCGTCGTACAG
>JALVPS010000429.1 GCA_027031685.1 Gammaproteobacteria bacterium
TTCGACCCGCCGCCGGAGGGGCCGCCGGGCGAGATCGTGCCCTACGACTTCGCCTATCCACCCTACAAGCTCAAGGCCCACCTGCCCCTGCTGGAGGTGATCAACGAGCGCTTCACGCGCGCCCTGGCCGCCGAGCTGTCGCGCCAGTACCACCAGGACGTGCAGGTGGGGCTGCTGGGTTTCGAGGCCAGCAAGTTCCACGACTACAGCCACGGCCTGCCGGAGCTCATGAGCCTCAACCGCATCGAAGTGCGCCCCCTGCCCGGCACCGGGCTGATGTGCCTGGACGCGCCACTGGTGTTCTTCCTGGTGGACAGCTTCTTCGGCGGCACCGGCCAGGCGCCGGCGCTGGACGGCAAGCGCGAGTTCACACCCACCGAGCAGCGCCTCATCGAACGCACCCTGGACAGCGCCTTCCGCGCCATGCGCCAGGCCTGGGAGACGGTGCACCCCATCGAGCCGCGCTTCCTGCGACCGGAGATCAACCGCCAGATCACCAGCCCGGCCAACCCGGCCGAGGTGCTGCTGGTGAGCCGCTTCAAGGTCGAGCTGCGCCTGGGCGGCGGCGAGTTCCACGTGGTGCTGCCCTACAGCATGCTGGAGCCCATCCGCCACGAGCTGACCGCCGCCCTGGACAAGCCGCGCGACGGCGACCAGGCCTGGGACGCCGCCTTCCGCGAGGCGGCCTTCGAGGCGCCGCTGGAGCTGCGCGGCGTGCTGGGCGAGATGGAGATCAGCCTGGCCGAGCTGCTGCGCCTGCAACCGGGCGACTTCATCCCCCTCGGCCAGGGCCAGAAGGCGCGCTTCTTCGCCGACGACATCCCCGTGTTCGAGGCCGTCATCGGCGCCGCCAACGGCATGATCTCGGCCAAGCTGGTGTGAGCCGCCGACCCCACGCAACCCATTCGTAAGGAGTAACCCACCCATGAGCACGAACACCGCCCCCGCCGGCGCCATGCCGGACACCCCGCCCCGCGACAGCGGGGCCATGACAGACCCCGCCACCGGCCCGGCGGCCGAGCCGGACGCCGGCCCGCGCAACATCGACCTGGTGCTGGACATCCCGGTCACCCTGTCCATGGAGCTGGGCCGCACGCGCATCAGCATCCGCGACCTGCTCCAGCTCAAGAGCGGCTCGGTGGTGGAGCTGCAGAAGATGGCCGACGAGCCGCTGGACATCCTCGTCAACGGCACCCTGGTGGCGCGCGGCGAGGCCATCGTCATCGACGACAAGTTCGGCATCCGCCTGACCGACGTGGTCAGCCCCATGGAACGGGTCAAGCGCCTGCGCTGACCCCCCTTTTTCTCGACAGGGACCGTCGCCCCATGACAAGGACGTCATTCTCATTCCTCGCCCTGGCCGCCCCCGCCCCCCTGCTGGCGGCCGAGGCACCAGCCCTGGCGGCCGCCCCGGACGCCGGCTACTTCGTGCGCCTGGTGGCCGGCCTGCTGCTGGTGCTGGCCGTGCTGGGCGGGCTGGCCTGGGCCAGCCGCCGGCTGGGGCTGAACCGCCTGGCCGGGGCCGGCGGCGACCGCCTGCGCGTGCTGGCCACCCTGTCGCTGGGCGCCCGCGAGCGGCTGCTGCTGGTGCGCGTGGGCGACGACGAGCTGCTGCTGGGCGTGACCCAGCACGGCATCAGCCGCCTGCACCAGCGCCCGGCCCCGGACGGGGACGGCGCCCCGGCCCCCTTCAGCGAGCGGCTGCGCCAGGCCGCCGCCCCGCAGGAGGAGTGACCGTGCGCCGCGCCCTCCCCCTGGCCCTCGGCCTGCTGGCCGCGCTGCCCGCCCTGGCTGGCGCCGCCGGCCTGCCGGCGGTCACCGTGCAGGCCGGCCCGGACGGCGGCCAGACCTGGAGCCTGAGCGTGCAGGTGCTGGTGCTGATGACCGCCCTCACCCTGCTGCCGGCCCTGCTGCTCACCATGACCTCCTTCACGCGCATCGTGGTGGTGCTGGCCATCCTGCGCAGCGCCCTGGGCACGCAGCAGACGCCCAACAACCAGGTGCTCATCGGCCTGGCCCTGTTCCTCAGCCTGTTCGTCATGCAGCCGGTGTTCCAGCAGGCCTGGCAGCAGGGCGGCAAGCCCTGGCTGGAGGACCGCATCAGCGCCGAGCAGGCCCTGCAGCGGGCCAGCGTGCCCATGAAGGACTTCATGCTCAAGCAGACCCGCGAGAGCGACCTGGGCCTGTTCCTCAACCTGTCCGGGGTGGACCAGCTGGACAAGCCGGAGGACGTGTCGCTGGTGGTGCTCATGCCCGCCTTTCTCACCAGCGAGCTGAAGACCGCCTTCCAGATCGGCTTCCTGCTGTTCATCCCCTTTCTCATCATCGACCTGGTGGTGGCCAGCGTGCTCATGTCCATGGGCATGATGATGCTCTCGCCCATGATCGTCTCCATGCCGTTCAAGCTCATGCTGTTCGTGCTGGTGGACGGCTGGGCACTCATCCTGGGCACCCTGGCGGGCAGCTTCTACACCGGCTGAGGGACGCGCCATGACCCCCGACACCGTCATCGACATCGCCCAGCAGGCCATGACCGTCATGGTCATGCTGGCCGCGCCGCTGCTCATCTCCGCCCTGCTCATCGGCCTGGTCATCGGCATGTTCCAGGCCGCCACGCAGATCAACGAGATGACGCTCAGCTTCATCCCCAAGCTGCTGGGCCTGATCTTCGTGCTGTTCGCCATGGGGCCGTGGCTGCTCAACCTGATCATCGACTACACGCGGCGCCTGATCACCGACATCCCCTCGCTCATCGGCTGAGCCATGCAGCCCCTCACCCTCAGCAGCGCCGACCTGACCGCCTGGCTGGGCCAGTTCTTCTGGCCCTTCGCGCGCGTCAGCGGCCTGCTGCTGGTGGCGCCCCTGTTCGGCAGCCAGCCCATCCCCCGCCGCCTGCGCCTGGCCCTGGCCCTGCTGGTCACCCTGGCCGTGCTGCCGGCCACGCGCGGCAGCGCCCCGGCCGTGCTGCCCTGGTCGGCCGGCGGCGTGCTGCTCACCGCCGAGCAGCTGCTCATCGGCCTGGCCATGGGCTTCGTGCTGCTGCTGGTGTTCAACGCCGTGGCCCTGGCCGGCGAGAGCATCGCCCTGGCCATGGGGCTGGGCTTCGCGGTCATGAGCGACCCGCAGAACGGCGTGCCGGTGCCGGTGCTGTCGCAGTTCTTCCTGGTCACCGCCAGCCTGCTGTTTCTGGCCATGGACGGCCACCT
>JALVPS010000430.1 GCA_027031685.1 Gammaproteobacteria bacterium
CCTCGTCGGCGACGACCCCAACGCCCTGGTGGGCCTGCCGCTCATCCGCCTGGTGGATTTTCTGGCCGCCGAGGGCATCGAGTTGCCACTATGCTGAAACCTGCGCACGTGCTGAATTCAGGGACCTTCAGCTCCGCCTTGTCACACATACCTGGTCCCGGATGATTACATCAGCCGGAGGAGCTATCCTCTGTTCGTGGCTCGAGCCCTGTTCGAGCAGGTGATCAACGAGTTGTCCGGGAAGTAGAAACCATGGCCTGGCGCATCCATCCCAACGCCACCATCACGCTCCGCATCCGGGCCGCCATCCAGGTCTGACAACCCGCTCATGGCGGGACTTGCGCCCGCAGGGGTGCAGCTTCATGTTGGGCGCATAAAACGAAGGGCACCGGCGGCGCGGTGCCCTCGTCGCAACGGAGATTGGCGCTCGGTCAGACCGGCTCGGCCGCCCCGCCCAGGGTGCCACCACTGGTGGCCGACCGGGACGGGGCGCTGGGCGCCGGCCCACCGCCGTCCTCGTCGGTCCAGTCGGCCGGCGGCGGCGGCTCCTTGCCGGCCATGATGGCGTCGATCTGCTGCTCGTCGATGGTCTCGTACTTCATGAGCGCCTTGGCCATCATGTGCAGCTTGTCGATGTTCTCCTTCAGCAAGCGGCGCGCCCGCTCGTAGTTGCGGTCGACGATGTGGCGAATCTCCTCGTCGATGATGTGCGCCGTCTCGTCCGACATGTTCTTGTGCTGGGTGACCGCACGGCCGAGGAACACCTCGCCCTCCTCCTCCGTGTAGGTGAGCGGCCCCAGCTTCTCGGACAGGCCCCACTTGGTGACCATGTTGCGCGCGATCTCGGTGGCGCGCTCGATGTCGTTGGAGGCGCCGGTGGTGACCTGGTCGCCACCGAAGATCAGCTCCTCGGCCACCCGCCCGCCGAACAGGCTGGAGATCTGGCTCTCCAGGTGCTGCTTGGAATGGCTGTAGCGGTCCTCCTCGGGCAGGAACATGGTCACGCCCAGGGCACGGCCGCGCGGGATGATGCTCACCTTGTACACCGGGTCGTGGTCGGGCACCAGGCGCCCCACGATGGCATGGCCGGCCTCGTGGTAGGCGGTGAGCTTCTTCTCCTCCTCGCTCATGACCATGGAGCGGCGCTCGGCGCCCATCATGATCTTGTCCTTGGCGCGCTCGAACTCGGCCATCTCGACCACCTTCTTGTTGGCGCGCGCGGCGAACAGGGCCGCCTCGTTCACCAGGTTGGCCAGATCGGCGCCGGAGAAGCCGGGCGTGCCACGGGCGATGACGCGGGCGTCCACGTCGGCGCCCAGGGGCACCTTGCGCATGTGCACCTTGAGGATCTGCTCGCGGCCGCGCACGTCGGGCAGCGGCACCACCACCTGCCGGTCGAAGCGGCCCGGGCGCAGCAGGGCCGGGTCAAGCACGTCGGGGCGGTTGGTGGCGGCGATGACGATGATGCCCTCCTTGCCCTCGAAGCCGTCCATCTCCACCAGCAGCTGGTTGAGGGTCTGCTCCCGCTCGTCGTGACCGCCGCCCAGGCCGGCACCCCGGTGACGGCCGACGGCGTCGATCTCGTCGATGAAGATGATGCAGGGGGCGTGCTTCTTGGCCTGCTCGAACATGTCGCGCACGCGCGAGGCGCCCACGCCCACGAACATCTCCACGAAGTCGGAGCCGGAGATGCTGAAGAAGGGCACCTTGGCCTCACCGGCGATGGCCTTGGCGAGCAGGGTCTTGCCGGTGCCGGGCGGGCCCACCATGAGCACGCCCCGGGGGATGGAGCCGCCCAGCTTCTGGAACTTGCCGGGGTCACGCAGGAACTCGACCAGCTCGGCCACTTCCTCTTTGGCCTCCTCGCAGCCGGCCACGTCGTTGAAGTTGACCTTGATCTGGTCCTCGCCCATCAGGCGCGCCTTGCTCTTGCCGAAGGACATGGCACCGCGACCACTCCCGCCGCCCTGCATCTGGCGCAGGAAGAACACCCACACGCCGATGAGCAGCAGCATGGGGAACCAGCTGATGAGGATGTCGAGCAGCAGCGAGCGCTGCTGGGGCGGGCTGGCCTGGATCTCCACGTTGTTGGCCAGCAGGTCGTTGATCAGCTGCGGGTCGTCGGGGGCATAGGTGACGAACTTGTTGCCACTGCTGGTGATGCCCTCGATCTGGCGCCCGTCGATGTGCACGGCCTTGACGCGGCCCGACTTCACCTCGGAGATGAAGCGCGAGTAGGACAGGCCGGCGGCCGGTGCACTGTGCTGGTTGAAGCCGTTGAAGACGGACATCAGCACGACGGCGATGACCACCCACAGGATGATGTTCTTGACGAGATCGTTCAATGATCGGCCTCTCTACAAAATCAATGCGTTCGGAACCTTACTACAGTTTGAAATACCTTGCTAATGCATATACCTCACGGCTGCGCGGCCTGGAGGCCTTCGGCTTGCGGACACCGACGTTCTGGAATCGCTGTCGCAGATCGCGCACGAAGGCGTCGAAGCCCTCGCCCTGAAAGAGCTTGACCAGGAAGGTGCCACGGGGGGCGAGCACGCGGGTGGCGAGTTCCAGGGCAAGTTCGGCCAGGTACATGGCGCGCGGCTGGTCCACGGCGCCCATGCCGCTCATGTTGGGGGCCATGTCGGAGAAAACAAGATCCACCGGCTGGCCGTCCAGGGCCGCCAGCAGGGCCTCGAACACGGCCTGCTCGCGGAAGTCACCCCGCACGAACTCCACCCCCGGCAGCGGTTCCATGGGCAGGATGTCGGAGGCCACGATGCGGCCGCGGCCGGCCAGCCGCTCGGCGGCGTACTGGCTCCAGCCACCCGGCGCGGCGCCCAGGTCCAGCACCGTCATGCCCGGCCGCAGCAGGCCGTGGCGCTCGTCCAGCTCGCGCAGCTTGAATACCGCCCGCGAGCGGTAGCCGGCCTGTTGCGCCGCGCGCACGTAGGGGTCGCGGTGATGCTCGTCCAGCCAGCGCCGGCTGCTCTTGCTTCTGCTCATGGGGGAAGGGACAGGCGTGTTAGGATGGGGTTTTGCGCAAGCCGTGACAGACATGCCACTGACGCAGCGGGAAAAGAAGCACCTGCGCCGCCTGGGCCACGACCTGCATCCGGTGATCATGATCGCCGGGCAGGGCCTGAAGCCGACCGTGCTGGCGGCGGTGGACGAGGCCCTGACGGCCCACGAGCTCATCA
>JALVPS010000431.1 GCA_027031685.1 Gammaproteobacteria bacterium
CCGGCTCCACGGTGGCCACGTTGCCCGACATGAGCTCGCGCACGCGCAGGTTGAGCGCCTCGTGGTAGTTCTGCTCCATCTCCTCGAAGTCGGGCTTGGTGCCCTGGGTCATCACCTCATGCACGTCGGGGAACATGCGCTGCAGGATGTCCTTCTCGGAGATGACCCCTACCACCTTGTTCTCCTCGTCCACCACGGGCAGGCCGGAAATCTTCTGCAGGCACATGACCATGGCCACGTCCTTCACCAGGGTTTCCGGCGTCACGCTCTTGACGGCCGTCGTCATGATTTCCTTCACCAGCATCTGTCTGCCTCTCGCAAGTCGGAATGAAACGGGAACGGCACCCCGCCGCCGCGCGGGCAGCGGGGCGGCCCAGGGGTCAGATGATAAGCGGCACGATGAGCAGTGCCACGATGTTCATGATTTTGATGAGGGGATTCACGGCCGGGCCGGCGGTGTCCTTGTACGGGTCGCCCACCGTGTCGCCGGTGACCGCCGCCTTGTGGGCGTCGGAGCCCTTGCCGCCGTGATAGCCGTCCTCGATGTACTTCTTGGCGTTGTCCCAGGCGCCACCACCGGTGGTCATGGAGATGGCCACGAACAGGCCGGTGACGATGGAGCCCATGAGCAGGCCGCCCAGGGCCTTGGGACCGAGGATGAGGCCCACCAGGATGGGCACGCCCACCGGCAGCAGCGACGGGAAGATCATCTCCTTGATGGCCGACTTGGTGAGCATGTCCACGGCGCGCGAGTAGTCGGGCTTCTCGGTGCCCTCCATGATGCCCGGGCGCTCCTTGAACTGACGGCGCACCTCCACCACCACGGCGCCGGCGGCGCGGCCCACGGCCTCCATGGCGTAGGCGCCGAACAGGAACGGCACCAGGCCGCCGATGAACATGCCGATGATCACCAGGGGGTCGGACAGGTCGAAGGAGAAGCTGGCGCCGGCGTGGTGCGACAGCTCGCGGGTGTAGTCGGAGAACAGCACCAGGGCCGCCAGGCCGGCCGAGCCGATGGCATAGCCCTTGGTGACCGCCTTGGTGGTGTTGCCCACGGCGTCCAGCGCGTCGGTGTTGTTGCGCACGCTGGACTCCAGGCCGGCCATCTCGGCGATGCCGCCGGCGTTGTCGGTGATGGGGCCGTAGGCGTCCAGGGCGACGATGATGCCGGTCATGGACAGCATGGAGGTGGCGGCGATGGCGATGCCGTACAGGCCGGCGGCGTCATAGGCCATGAAGATGCCCAGGCAGATCATGAGCACCGGCAGGGCGGTGGCCTTCATGGACAGGGCCAGGCCGGAGATGATGTTGGTGGCGTGGCCGGTGGTGGAGGCCTGCGCGATCTCCTGCACCGGCTTGTACTCGGTGGAGGTGTAGTAATCGGTGAACATGACCAGGGCGGCGGTCACCACCAGGCCGACGATGGCCGCGCCATACAGTTGCCAGACGGTGAACGGCGCCTCGCCGTCCACCAGGCCGAGGGCGAAATAGGTGGCCGGCAGGAAGAAGATGGCCGACAGCACGCCGGAGACGATGAGCCCGCGGTACAGGGCGTCCATGATCTTGCCGTCGCCCTTCACCTTGACGAAGAAGGTGCCGATGATGCTGGCGACGATGGAGATGCCGCCCAGCAGCAGCGGATAGACCACGCCCATGGTGCCGGCCGCGGTGGCGCCCAGGATCATAGTGGCCACGATGGTCACGGCGTAGGTCTCGAACAGGTCGGCGGCCATGCCGGCGCAGTCGCCCACGTTGTCGCCCACGTTGTCGGCGATGACCGCCGGGTTGCGGGGATCGTCCTCGGGGATGCCGGCCTCGATCTTGCCCACCAGGTCGGCGCCCACGTCGGCGCCCTTGGTGAAGATGCCGCCACCCAGCCGGGCGAAGATGGAGATCAGCGAGCCGCCGAAGGCCAGGCCCACCAGGGGCGCCAGCGGCGGGGTCTGCCCGGCCGGAGTCAGCGCCACCAGCAGCGCGTAGTAGCCGGCCACGCCCAGCAGGCCCAGGCCCACCACCAGCAGGCCGGTGATGGCCCCGCCGCGGAAGGCCACCTGCAGGGCCGGGTTGAGGCCCTGGCGGGCCGCCTCGGCGGTGCGGGCGTTGGCGCGCACCGAGATGTTCATGCCGATGAAGCCGGTGGCTCCGGACAGCACGGCCCCGATGGCGAAGCCGATGGCCGTCAGCCCGTCCAGGAACACCCAGATGAGCACGAACACCACCACGCCCACCAGGGCGATGGTGCTGTACTGGCGCTTGAGGTAGGCCGCGGCGCCCTCCTGCACGGCGCCGGCGATGCGCCGCATCTCCTCGTTGCCCTCGGGCAGCGAGAGGATCTTCTTGATGGACAGCAGGCCGTACAGAATGGCCAGTGCCGCACACACCAAGGCGAATATCAGGCCAAGTGTCATAACGGTCACTCCTTACTCAGTTGAAAACGGAATGGGGTTCCGCAGACGACGACGCCACCACCGGCGGGCGGGGGCGCCGTCGCGGAATGGGCGGGGCATGGCACGGGGAGCGGCCGGCGGCGCGCCGGCCCGGTACGGGCGTCCCGGTCAGGGGCGGAACGGTGTGATCGCCTGGCATGGCGTTGCTCCCCGTGATTGTCGTTGTTCGCTGCGGCCGCCCGCGCAGCGGGCCTGCGGGCGGCGAATCGGCGGAATTCTTTCACAGCCCACAAGGTTATCCCATTCGTAAGTTTTGATAGGGTGATTGGAAGACTTTATGTTTTTGTGACCGGGGTCCGCCGCCGGCGTGAGACGCCCGTCACAGACAGAACAGATGCTCGCGGTAGTAGCGCAGCTCGGCGATGGAGTCGCGCACGTCGTCCAGCGCCAGGTGGCGGCCGGTCTTGGTGAAGCCGCGCGCCACGTCCGGCATCCAGCGCCGCGCCAGCTCCTTGAGGGTGCTCACGTCCAGGTTGCGGTAGTGGAAATAGGCCTCCAGCTTCGGCATGCAGCGTGCCAGGAAGCGGCGGTCCTGGCAGATGCTGTTGCCGCACATGGGCGAGGCCCCCTCCGGCACGTACTGGCGCAGGAACTCCAGTGTCTCGCGCTCGGCGTCGGCCTCGCTGAGGGTGCTGGCGCGCACGCGCTCGATGAGCCCCGATCCGCCATGCTGGCGCTGGTTCCACTCGTCCATGGCGGCCAGCACCGTGTCGCTCTGGTGGATGGCCAGCACCGGCCCTTCCACCTGCACC
>JALVPS010000432.1 GCA_027031685.1 Gammaproteobacteria bacterium
GGCAACATCGACGTGGTGCGGGCCGAGAATCGGGGTGAGGACCCCGATCGAGCACGTCGTCACAAGGACTTCAAGGCCTATGAGCCGGGCTTTATCCACGTGGACGTCAAGTACCTGCCCGCCCTGGAGGACACACCACGGCGCTACCTGTTCGTGGCCATCGACCGGGCCACCCGCTGGGTGTACCTGGAGGTGCGCCGCGACAAGTCGGCCCGCTCGGCGCGGGCCTTCCTGGCCGCCCTCATCCGTGCCTGCCCGGTCAAGATCCACAAGATCCTCACCGACAACGGCAAGGAGTTTACCGACCGCTTCACGGCCACGGGGGAGCGCGAGCCCACTGGGCGCCATCCCTTCGACGTTCTGTGCCGTGAGCACGACATCGAGCACCGCCTCATCCCGCCCCGCCGGCCCCAGACCAACGGCATGGTGGAGCGCTTCAACGGCCGCATTGCGGACATCCTGCGCACCCACCACTTCGCCAGCAACGAGGAGCTGGAGGCCACACTGAGGCGCTATGCTTACCTGTACAACTACCACATCCCGTAGCGGGCCCTGGGGCACAAGACACCCATCGAGGCCCTCCGGGCGTGGCAGGAGAAGAAGCCTGAGCTGTTCGTCAAGAACGTAAGGAATCACCCGGGTCCTGACATCCGCTGGAAGTGGCGTTGTTGCATAACTCCATATAAACCCGAGAAAATCAATAGGTTACAGAATTCCCGGGATCAAACAAAATCCATTAAAATCAATAGGTTAAGAGGAATTATGCAACAACGCCGCTGGAAGTAGCGCTGACTGCCTGACAAAACTCGCCCAAGAGGCGGGGGCGTTGTAGGCTCTTCATCGTTTGAGACCAATCAGACGGTGAAACGCCATGAACAACGCCCCTGCAAGAATGCACGATACGGTGATCGGCCTGTTGAAGCAAGCCAGCTGGCGAGACGTTCGCCATCTGAACACCCTGGCCTGGATGGTGGTGGGTTTGCTGCTGAGCGGCACGATCCATCTGAGCCGGTGGATTCCTTACACTCATAGCCGAGCACAACAGGCCCAAAGCACCGAGCGACGCTTCCGGCGCTGGCTGGGCAATCGCCACTTCGACGCCCAGTGTACCCAGGCCTACTGCCGAATCGCCGCCCTCAATCGCATGACGGGCCTCGGTATGCCCAAAACCGAGCCGGTGGCCGCCTGAGCCACACCAGCGGGGGGACATCACACACTCACATTGAGTTATGCAACAACGCCGCTCCGGAACGGCTCTTCGCGGTTTGGCGGGCGTGTTATACGGCGCTGGGCCAGCGGTGTTGGGTGGTTATTTTGGGAAGGGGGACCGGGCGGGCGCCGTCCCCCTCCCCGCCCCGGTGGGGGACGGAAGGATGGCTGCGTGGGTCAGGGAAAATAGCTCGCGGGAGCTTCTCCTTCGGGGACGGCGATGAGACGGTCAACCCACAGATCGGCGTGGTCGGTCTGGAACCAGAGGACGGCGTCGGTGGGGAGTTGGTCGCGGCGCAGGCCGGTCTGCGGCAGGGGGATGAGCTGGTAGCCGTTGCCGAGTTCGCCGGTGGTGACCTGGTGGTGGATGTCAAGGTTGGTGCCGGAGAGGCCGAGGGCAAAGGCGGTGTCGCTGGCGCCGGCGCCGTGGGGGTCGATGCGCAGGCGGGCGTAGATGTCCCAGCTGCCGGCGGCGGGCAGGAAGTCGCTCAGGCGGGCCTGGATAGACCAGTGGGCGTTGTCGCGGTGGGCCCAGGCGGCGCTGCCGTCGTCGGCGGCGGGGTCGGCGACCCAGGCGGCCAGGGAGGTGCCGTCCAGGTCTTCGTCGCTGCCGTCGGGGTTGGGGTAGCTGTCCTCGATGCTGTCACCGACCAGGACGCCGGAATACACGCCAAAGCCGCCGTCTTCGAACAGGTGGCAGTGGCCGCTGCTGTCGCCGGGGCAGGCCTGCAGCAGGCCACTGCGCGCGGCGTCATGGCGCACGGCGATGACGCGGTCCACGTACAGGTAGTCGATGACGTAGCTGTCGGGCGGGGCAAACCAGATGTAGGTGCCGGCCTCGTAGCTGTGCGGCCAACCGTCGATGCGCACGGTGTGGTAGCGGCCATCGGCCAGGGCCTTGAACGGCAGGTGTTTCATGACCACGGTGCCGTCCTGGGGCGAGTAGATGCCAAGGTGCATGGCGATGGCCTCGTCGCTGGCGTCGGGCCCGGGGGCGACGCGCAGCCGTGCGTACAGGATCCACTCGCCGCTCTCCGGCAGCAGGCGCTGCAGGGGGATCTGAATGCCCCAGACAGGCGTGTCGCCGGGCAGACGTGCCGCGCCGTGGTCAGAGGCGCCTTCGTCACCCACCAGCAGGGCGTCGGCCAGAGTGAAGCCGAGGTCCTGCAGATCCACACAGTCGGCGGCGGCCACGCCGGCACAGGGGCGCGGCGTATCCGGGACGATGCGCGCCACGCGCAGGCCATCCAGGGCGGCAGGCACCTGGTCGGCCGTCATGCCCTCCTGCAGGGCCTCCATGTGGGCGATGTTGAGCACGGTGTCGTGCAGGCGGTTCCAGCGCGCCAGCCGCTTGGCCTCGCTGTCGTCGGGCCAGGTGAGGCCCTCGGCGTCGGCCTGGGCCCGCAGGCGGGCGCCGTTGAGGAGCATGACCCAGTCCACACCCATGCGCTCGATGGCCACGCGCCGGGCATGAGTGGCGTTGCCGGCGGCGGCCGCGCTGGCCCGCGCCATGAGGTCGTCGGCCTGTATGAGCAGCGCGGCGTTCAGGTAGGGCTCTCCCACCCCGGTCTTGGTGAGGATGGGGCTGGGGTGGTCGCGCCACGACTGGTGCAGGGCCTGCAAGTACTGGTAGACGAGCGGGCCAGCAGCGGGGCCGTAATAGCCGTTACAGAACTGGCGCACCAGGGCGTCGCCATCCAGGCTCGGATCCCACAGCAGGCGGCCGTACACCCAGGCGTGCAGGGCGGCGAAGCTGCCGCCGCGGGTAGTGTAGCTGTCTTGCAGGAATACGCCCTCCACCCGCGGCTGTCGGGCCAACCATTGGATGTTGGCGATCATGGGGTAGACGGTGGGCAGCGGCTGCAGGTAGCCGGCGAAGTTGGTGCTGTAGAGCCAGGTCCAGATGTGCTGGCTGCGCTGCGCCCAGCCCTGCAGGTAGGCCGGGATGGACTGGTGGTCACGCTCCGCCAGGTAGAGGTCGGTGTTGTAGCCCTGGTCGAGGGGCTCGGCCCAGCTGGCCTCGATGGGTGCAAAGGCCACTCCGGCATTGGCCGGCAGGGTGACGTTGCTGGGCGGGCGCAGGCTCCACAGGTAGGCATCGCCCAACAGCACCAGGTGATCGTACTGGGCGGGCAGCGCCTCGGCCGCGCGTCGCACCAGCTCGAACAGCGGCGCGCCGGGAGAGTCGCCGGCGGCGGCGAAGTCGGTGTCGGCGCTGTCGCCGCTGCGCCCGCCGCCGTCGATATGCTCCACGCGCAGATAGGTGAGCAGGTCGCGGTTGGGGCGCGCGGTGCTGGCATTCATGAAACCGTCCACGGCATCCAGCACGGCCTGGCGGGCGGCATCGGTGAGCGCCGAATCGGTGCCGATGTTGTAGATGGTTTCGAAGTCGGTGCCCCAGCCCTGGCGCGCCCGCAACATGCGCCCGAAGGGGGCGGCGTCGGCGTGGCGATGGCCGAGCTGGCCATTGAGCATGAGGCGGGCGGCGAAGTCGGGGCCGCGCTCGTCGTCGCTGGCGGTGCGGTCGCCCGCCTCGGGGTTGAACACCTCGCGGTAACGGAAGCGCGGCACGTGCACCTCGCGCCCCGTGGGCAACGGAATGGCGCTCAGCGGCCGGGCCAGGGTGCCGGGGTCGTCCACCGCGTACCACTCCCAGCCCAGCTTGTCGCGCAGATAACCGTACACGCCGTACAGGGTGCCACGGGGGTTGGCGCCGGCGATGAGCACATGACCACCGGGCAGGGGGCGGATCTCGTAGCCGTCCTCGCCCAGGGTGGCGGCATCGGGCGGGTCGGCCAGCGCCACCACGGCGTCGTTCTGGGCGCCGATGATGAAATACGGCCCACCATCCGGCTGCCACTGGGTGGCGCGGGTGAGGGCGATGCCGGTGGCCGCCTGCACGAAGTGGATGAACTCGTCCGCCGCGTGCCGCTCCGCTGGCGCGGCGTTGGCGCCTACATACACCTTGCGCGGCGCCTGGGCGCCGCCCCTGGCACCGGGGCCAGGCGGGTGCAGGAAGTAGCCCCGGAAGATGGCCAGGTCACGCTCGTCCACCTGCCCGTCCACGTCCAGGTCCATCTCGTCGTCGCACTGGCACATGGCCCGGCGCAGCTGGGACAGGTCGGCGAAGTTGACGATCAGGTCATTGTTGAAGTCGGCGTCGCAGCGATTGCCGTAGCCGTCCCCGTCGGTATCGGTCTGGTCGACGTTGGCCACCAGCCGGCAGTTGTCCCGGCTGTCGGGCACGCCGTCGCCATCACTGTCCACGGCCCAGGCGGGACCGGCCAGCAGGCACAGCCACAAGAGGAAAAAGACGAAGCGGCGGGTGGGGCGGCGTTCCTTGCGCATGACGAACTCCCTGTCGGACAGCGGCCGGCATTCTATCACACACAACACGGTTTATAAGAGCACGCTGATCCAACCGCTGGCGGCGGCGCCATCGGCCGCACCCTGGCCCCGCGCCGCATCCCCCGCCGCGCCCCGACGCCCGAGGCCCTGGCCCCGGGTGCCATCCCTGGCGACAATGCCGGAAGGCGTGCGGCCCGAGCACCCTTCCGCCACCGGCGACCTTTTCTCCCTATCAGAGAAAAAAGGCCGGACCCCGAAAGGTGCCGGCCTGAATGGCTGTGGGAGGGTAGTGTCAGCCTAGCCTCCTGGCTGATTGTGCTATTCCCTGGGGTCGGTCGCTGGTTATGGTTATTCCTTGACGGGCACCAGCTCCACGCGGCGGTTGAGGGCGCGTCCCTGGGGCGTGGCGTTGCTGGCGCGCGGCTCGTCCTCGCCCTTGCCGGCGTAGCGCAGGCGGGCGGGGTCGACCCCCTTGCTCACGAGATACTTGGCCACGGCCTTGGCGCGGCGCAGCGAAAGTTTCTGGTTGTATTCACGCGAGCCGGTGCTGTCGGTGTGTCCCACCACAACCACTTTGAGGCTGGGATAGGCGATGAGTTTCCGCGCCACGTCGTCGAGGATCTTCATGGCCTTTTTGGTGAGGCGGTCCGAGTTGTATTCGAAATTCACGCCCTCCAGCACGCCGATGAAGTGCGGGCAACCCCGCTCGTCCACGGTGAGCCCCTTGGGGGTGCCGGGGCACTGGTCCTGCTCGTCCAGCACGCCGTCGCCGTCGGTGTCCTGCTTGGGCGGCTCCTGGACGATCTGCGGCGGCGGCACCACCACCGGCTTCTCCTTGACCACCACCTTTGTCGGCGCGGCCGGCTTGGTCCGGTCGAAGCGCTTGACCAGGCTGATGGAGGCCAGCTGGGCATCGTCGGTGAAATACTCCAGCTCGCCGCGGATGGAGACGCCACCAGCGAACTGGTATTCCATGCCGAGGCCGCCGAACAGCTGGGTGTCGTTCTCCTGCCGTTCGAACACCGAGGAGTTGGTATTCAGGTTGGCCACGCCGCCGCGCAACAGCCATGAAAAGCCGTGGATGCTGCCCGGCAGGTAATAGAGACCCGAGGCGCCGACGAACTGGTAGCCGATGTCACCGCCGGAGATGAACTTCACCTTGCCCAGGTCGGCATAGAAGACCTCGAAACTCCAGTGGTCGGTGATGTCGTAGCCAAGCGAGAGCTTGCCGCTGCCAGCCTTGTCGTCGTCCAGTTCCAGGGTGGTCTTGGACAGGTCGGGGTCCAGCTTGGACAGGCCACCGCCCACCCCGAAGTAGAACTGTTTTTGGGCGGCCTGCGCGCCGCCCATGGCACAGGCCAGGGCGAGCGGCAGGAACAGGCGGCGGCCTCGGAAGCGATAAGTGGTTTTCATCATTTCATCCTCCTGCGCAAGGCAAGCAGTATTCCAAGAATCAGGGCCAGCGGACCGGTGCTGCCACCACCGGAGTCCAGACCGGTGAGCACGGGGCCTTGCGTGTCCCTGTTTTCACCGCTGGTCAGCACGCCGGTATCGCAGGCATCACCGATGCCGTCGCCGTCCTGGTCACTCTGGTCGGCATTGGCGACCACCGGGCAGTTGTCGGTGCCATCGGCCACGCCGTCATTGTCACCATCGGTGTCCATGTAGTCGGGTATGCCATCGCCGTCGCTGTCCGGGCAGTTGGGCGCGTTGGGGCACTCCTGCCGGTCGCTCAGGCCATCACCATCGGAGTCGCCGCCGTTGTCGCCATCGATCACGTCGAGATAGTCCGGAATGCCATCGCCATCGGTATCCCGCGGATACCAGGGACCATCGGGGCCGACCTCCTCACTGGTCAGGGCGCCGTCACCATCGTCGTCGTTGTCATGGATGTTTTTGATGTCGTCACCGTCGGTGTCCAGCTCATTGGGCTCCAGGGCGTCGATGACCGAGTCGCCGTCCTGATCCGCATCACCCTCGTTGACCGTCAGCAGCCCGTCGTTGTCATCATCCTCGTCCATGTAGTTGGGAATCCCGTCGCCGTCGGTGTCGGCGCAGTTGGGCGCCTGGCCGCACTCCGTCCTGTCGGACAGGCCGTCGTGATCGGAATCGCCGCTGCCGTCTGCCGTGCCACCGGCGTTGTTACTGTCGGCATCCAGATAGTCGGGGATCATGTCGTCGTCGGCGTCCGCAGGCGCCAGATAGCCGTCCGGACCCAGCTCGTTCCGGGTGTCAAGGCCGTCGCCGTCGTCATCGGCATCGTTGAAATCGAAATCACCGTCGCCGTCCGTGTCGCGGTTGTTGGGCTCCAGCCGGTCGGGCACGCCGTCGCCGTCCGTGTCCTTGTCGTTGCCGTCGGCATCCAGCTCGTCCGTATTGGGAATGCCGTCGCCATCGGCATCGTCATCGTCCGGATCGGCAATGCCGTCGCCATCGGTGTCACGCAGGGTGAGGCCGCTCACCACGTCGCCCAGGCGACTGGCCAGCGTGCGCGGCGGATATTCCAGCCCCACCTCCTCGCTCACCGTGCGCACGGCGAACCAGTAGCGGCGGGCCTGTTTCAGTTCCGTCACCCGGGCAGCGCCGGCCGCCTTGCTCTCCGTGACTGCCACCGGCGTGCCGCTAGCGGTGACCGTCGCCTGGCGGCCACCGAACACCTCGTAACGCCCCGGACCCGCCTGGAAGCGGATGGGCGTCCAGGTCAGGGAGATGCTGTCCAGCCCCGCCCCCGTCACCTGCACGCCCGCCGGGGGCACGGTCTGGCTGTCCCGCCAGTCGGGACGCTCGCCCTCCGGCAGCTGGCGATCGGTGAAGTACTGATCGACGCTCTCGTCGCCGGTGGACTCCAACCGGTTGAAGCGCAGGTCCACCGTGGTGAGACTGGGCAGTGCCAGCGCCGTTGGCACTGCCCCTTCCAGGCCGGTTTCACGCACATCGAGGCGTCTCAGATGCTCCAGATCGCCGAGAGCGGGCGGCAAGGTGCCTTCCAGGCGCAGGCCGTTGATGATGATCTCGTCGACCCGTCCCCCCACACACTGGATGCCCAGCCACGAGCCGTCACACGGATTGGCGCTGCCATCCCAGTGCTTGTCCGTCTTCAGCGGGCTGGCATCACCCCCGGTGCTGGCAATGAATGCCTGCAGCGGCGCCAGATCGGGATGCGCCGCCCACGCCGGCAAGCTCACCGCCAGGGCAAGCCCGCCCACGACACCCCGCCACGCGCCGCCAGGCGCCGGGCGGCGGGCCCCGTTACGCAAAGATTCGTATAACCATTGGACCGACATGTTCCACTCCCTCCACTCGGGAATCTCAAGTGATCGAGCGGCCGGCGCCCCTCACCATGACGCACCGACCATCTAAAGTTCAATCTCAAGTTTAGCTGCTAATTGCTTGTAATGTAATATAGAGAGAAAAAAATGCAACAGCGAAAGGGGACGAACGGTCAGGTCTGTAGCCAAAATGTCACAGGACCGTCGTTGACCAGGGCCACCTGCATGTGGGCGCCGAAGCGGCCGCTGGCGACAGGGCTGTGGGCGGCAAGCGCCTGATTCAGCAGGTATTCGAACAGGCAGCGGCCCTGCTCGGGCGGGGCGGCGGGATCGAAGCTGGGGCGGCGTCCCTTGCGGGTGTCGGCGGCCAGGGTGAACTGGGGCACCAGCAGCAGGCCGCCGCCCACCTCGCGCAGGGACCGGTTCATGCGCCCGGTGGCGTCCTCGAACACGCGGTAGCCGAGCAGGCGCTCCAGCAGGCGGTCGGCCTGGCCCTGGCCGTCCGCCTTTTCCACGCCCACCAGCACCAGCAGACCGGGACCGATGGCCCCCACCACCTCGCCGGCCACGGTGACGCGGGCCTCGGTGACGCGCTGCATCAGGCCGATCATGCGTAACGGTCGGCCAGGGCGTCGGTGGCCGCCACCAAGGCCTCGGCGATGCCCGGCTCGGTGGCGGCGTGGCCGGCGTCGGGAATGATCTTCAGCTCGGCGGCGGGCCAGGCGCGGTGCAGGGCCCAGGCCTGCTCCACGGGGCAGATGACGTCGTAGCGGCCGTGGATGATGGTGCCCGGGATATCAGCCAGGCGGCGCGCCTCGGCCAGCAGCTGGCTGGGGCGCAGGAAGGCGTCGTGGACGAAGTAGTGGCACTCGATGCGGGCCATGGCCAGGGCCAGGTAGGGGTCGGCGAAGTGGCGGGCGCGGTCCGGGTCGGGCCGCAGCCCCAGGGTGCGCCCCTCCCACACGGACCAGGCCTCGGCCGCCTTCATGCGCGCCAGCTCGTCGTCGCCGGTGAGCAGCTCGTGGAAGGCGTGCAGCAGGTCGTCGCGGCGCGCCGGCGGGATGGGGGCGATGAAGTCCTCCCAGTAGTCCGGGAACAGGCGGCTGGTGCCGTCCTGGTAGAACCAGCGGATGTCGCGCGGCCGGCACAGGAAGATGCCGCGCAGCACCAGCCCCAGCACGCGCCCCGGGTGGGCCTCGGCATAGGCCAGGCCGAGGGTGGAGCCCCAAGAGCCGCCGAACACCACCCAGCGTTCGATGCCCAGGTGCTCGCGCAGGCGCTCCATGTCGGCCACCAGGTGCCGGGTGGTGTTGTGGTCCAGCCCGGCATGGGGCGTGGAGCGGCCGGCGCCGCGCTGGTCGAACAGCACGATGCGGTAGCGCTCGGGGTCGAAGAAGCGGCGCTGCCACGGCTCGCAGCCAGCGCCGGGGCCGCCATGCAGGAACACCGCCGGCAGGCCGTGCATGTGGCCGCATTCCTCCCAGTACAGGCGGTGGCCGTCGCCCACGTCGAGATGGCCGGTGCGGTAGGGTTCGATAGCGGGATACATGGCGGGCTCCTGTCGGTCCGGGCCGGGGTTTCGCGGTAAAGTACGCCACCATGACCGCGCTCGCCACCCCACCCCGCGCCCTGCTGCGCGCCGCCGGTCGGGCCATTGCCGACTTCGGCATGATCCGCGCCGGCGACCGCATCCTGCTCGGCCTGTCCGGCGGCAAGGACTCGCTGTCCCTGCTGCACGTGCTGGCCCATCTGCAGC
>JALVPS010000433.1 GCA_027031685.1 Gammaproteobacteria bacterium
CGCCTGCTGGCCGGCCTGCTGGCCGGGCAGCGCTTCGACTCGGTGCTCACCGGTGACGCCTCCCTCAGCCGCCGTCCCATGCGGCGCGTCACCGAGCCCCTGGGGCGCATGGGCGCGCGCATCGACACCAGCCCGGAGGGCACGTCGCCGCTGCGCATCCACGGCGGCCAGCGCCTGCACGGCATCGAGTACCCGCTGCCGGTGGCCAGCGCGCAGGTCAAGTCCAGCCTACTGCTGGCCGGCCTGTACGCCGAGGGCGAGACCTGCGTCACCGAGCCGGCCCCCACCCGCGACCACACCGAGCGCATGCTGCGCGGCTTCGGCTACACGGTGCACAGCGCCGGGCGGCGCATCTGCCTGCAGGGGGGCGGCGAGCTGACCGCCACCGACATCGACGTGCCGGCCGACATCTCCTCGGCGGCCTTCTTCCTGGTGGGGGCCAGCATCGCCCCCGGCTCGGAACTGCTGCTGCGCCACGTGGGCGTCAATCCCACCCGCACCGGGGTGATCGACATCCTGCGCCTGATGGGCGCCGACATCCGCCTGGAGAACGAGCGCGAGGCCGGCGGCGAGCCGGTGGCCGACCTGGTGGTGCGCCACGCCGGGCTGCGCGGCATCGACATCCCGCCCGAGCTGGTGCCGCTGGCCATCGACGAGTTCCCGGCCCTGTTCATCGCCGCCGCCTGCGCCAGCGGCGAGACGCGCCTGACCGGGGCCGCCGAGCTGCGCGTCAAGGAGAGCGACCGCATCCAGGTCATGGCCGACGGGCTGCGTGCCTGCGGCATCGGGGCCGAGCCCACGCCGGACGGCATCGTCATCCAGGGCGGGCGGCTGCGCGGCGGCGAGGTGCACAGCCACGGCGACCACCGCATCGCCATGAGCTTCGCCATGGCCGCCCTGGCCAGCGACGGTCCCATTGTCATCCACGACTGCCGCAACGTGGACACTTCCTTCCCCGGCTTCGTCGACCTGGCGCGCCGGGCCGGCCTGCAGGTGGCGGCCCATGCCGGCTGAGCGGGCGCCGGTCATCACCGTGGACGGGCCCAGCGGCTCGGGCAAGGGCACCATCAGCCGCCTGCTGGCCCGCGAGCTGGGCTGGCACTGGCTGGACTCGGGCGCCCTGTACCGCCTGCTGGCGCTGGCCGCCCGGCGTCACGGCGTGGCCCTGGACGACGCCGGGACCCTGGCCGACCTGGCGCGCCGCCTGGACGTACGCTTCGCGGATGACGGCGGTGGCGAGCCGCGCGTGCTGCTGGAAGGGGAGGACGTGACGCGCGAGCTGCGCACCGAGCAGACCGGCGCCGCCGCCTCGCGCGTGGCGGCCCTGCCGGCGGTGCGCGAGGCCCTGCTGGACCGGCAGCGCGCCTTCCGCCGCCCGCCTGGCCTGGTGGCCGACGGGCGCGACATGGGCACCGTCGTGTTTCCGGACGCCGAACTCAAGATATTCCTCACCGCCAGCGCCGAGGAGCGCGCGCGCAGGCGTCATAAGCAGTTGAAGGAGCAAGGGTTTGAGGCTAGTATGGACGCCCTTTTTCGCGACATCCTGGCACGCGACGAGCGCGATGCCCGGCGCGCCGTCTCGCCCCTGCGGCCGGCGGCGGACGCGGTGGTCATCGACGCCTCGGACCTGTCCATTGACGAGGTGATGGCGCGGGTGCGGGCCCTGGTGCGCGAGAGGGGATTGCACGGGGACTGAGCGAACGGGCGGGCGCTGCCACATCGCCCCTTCGATTTCCGGCCCTTTCAATAGGTGGCAGGCGACCCCATATAGCCTGCCGATGTTCAACATCTACTCCAAGGTTCGGGCGCCAGGGGCGTTCGCGCCGGTTTTTCAAGGTTCAACCCATACATGTCTGAAAATTTCGCACAACTTTTCGAAGAGAGTCTGGCTTATACCCAGATGAAGCCCGGCACCATCATCAACGCGACGGTCATCGACGTGACCCCCGACGTGGTGGTCGTCAGCGCCGGGCTGAAGTCCGAGGGGGTGATCCCCATCGAACAGTTCTATGGCCCCGACGGCGAGCTGGAAGTCAAGGTCGGCGACGTCGTGGAGGTCACGCTCGATTCCGTCGAGGACGGGATGGGCGAAACCCGCCTGTCGCGCGAGAAGGCCAAGCGCGCCAAGGCGTGGAAGAAGCTTGAGGAGGCCTTCGAGAACGACGAGATCGTCAAGGGCGTCATCACCGGCAAGGTGAAGGGCGGCTTCACGGTGGAGGTGGAGGGCATCCGCGCCTTCCTGCCCGGCTCGCTGGTGGACGTGCGCCCGGTGCGCGACACCGCCTATCTCGAGGGCAAGGAGCTGGAGTTCAAGCTCATCAAGCTGGATCCCTCGCGCAACAACGTGGTCGTGTCGCGCCGCGCGGTGGTGGAGAAGGAGTACAGCGCCGAGCGCGAGGCCCTGCTGAAGAACCTGCAGGAAGGGCAGGTCATCAAGGGCATCGTCAAGAACCTCACCGACTACGGCGCCTTCCTGGACCTGGGCGGCATCGACGGCCTGCTGCACATCACCGACATGGCCTGGCGGCGCGTCAAGCACCCCTCCGAGGTGGTGGAGATCGGCCAGGAGATCGAGGTCAAGGTGCTCAAGTTCGACCGCGAGCGCAACCGCGTCTCGCTGGGCCTGAAGCAGCTGGGCGACGACCCGTGGGTGGACATCACCCGCCGCTACCCGGAAGGCACGCGCCTGTTCGGCAAGGTCACCAACATCACCGACTACGGCTGCTTCGTGGAGATCGAGGAGGGCGTGGAAGGTCTGGTGCACGTGTCCGAGATGGACTGGACCAACAAGAACGTCAACCCCAACAAGGTGGTACACCTGGGTCAGGAGGTGGAGGTGATGATCCTCGACATCGACGAGGAGCGCCGCCGCATCTCCCTGGGCATGAAACAGTGCCAGCCCAACCCGTGGGAAGACTTCGCCGCCAACTACAAGAAGGGCGACCACGTGCGCGGCACCATCAAGTCGATCACCGACTTCGGCATCTTCGTGGGCCTGGAGGGCGGCATCGACGGGCTGGTGCACCTGTCCGACATCTCCTGGAACATGCCCGGCGAGGAGGCCGTGCGCAACTACAAGAAGGGCGACGAGATCGAGACCGTCGTGTTGGCGGTGGATCCCGAGCGGGAGCGCATCTCGCTGGGCATCAAGCAGCTCGACAAGGACCCCTTCTCGCAGTTTATGGCCGAGCACCCCAAGGGCAGCATCGTCAAGGGCGTGGTCAAGGAGGTCGAGCCGCGGGCCGCGGTGGTCGAGCTGGCCGATTCGGTGGAGGGCATCCTGCGTGCCTCCGAGCTGTCGCGTGACCGGGTGGAGGATGCCACCACCGTATTGAAGGTGGGCGACGAGGTGGAGGCCAAGTTCATCGGCGTCGACCGCAAGTCGCGGCAGGTCATGCTGTCCATCAAGGCCAAGGACATGGACGAGGAGAAGCGGGTGATGGCCGACTACAAGAACCAGACGGTGGCGGCCAACCCCATGCAGGAGGCCCTGCAGAGCCTCAAGTCCAAGATGGGCGCCTCGTCCGGATCCGAGGACTGATCCGGGCACGTGCCTGGCCACGGGCCCGGGCAGGTGCCGGGCCCGTTCCGTTTTTTCGCCGGTGGCCCGTGGGCGGCCGGCATTGTCCCGCAGGGAAAAGCAGAAGGGGAGATGACCAAATCCGATCTCATCGATGCGCTGGCCAGAAAGCAGACCCATCTCCACCCCAAGGATGTGGAGCTGTCCGTGAAGATCATCCTCGAGGAGATGAGCCGCGCGCTGGCCTCCGGCGAGCGCATCGAGATCCGCGGCTTTGGCAGCTTCTCCCTGCACTACCGCCCACCCCGCAAGGGGCGCAATCCCAAGACGGGCGAGACCGTCCAGCTGGACGGCAAGTACGTGCCGCACTTCAAGCCGGGCAAGCTGCTGCGCGAGCGTGTCATGGCCACCGTCGGTCAGCCCATCAAGGACTGATCCTTCGCGTGGACACGGGGCACGGTGCCGTTCCACAATCTCCTCCCCGCACCGTTTCCGGGTGATTTCATGAAGGTTCTCTTCTACCTCGTCTTCCTCCTGGTCATGGCCACGCTGGTCATCGTGTTCACCGCCCTCAATCCGCAGGCCGTGACCATCGACCTGTCCGTGCACCGCTTCACTCTGCCGCTGTCCGTGATCATCATCCTGAGCGTGTTCTTCGGCGTGCTGCTGGGGCAGCTGTTCCAGCTGCCCGGGGCGCTGGGCCGGCGGCGGCACATCGGCCGCCTGCGCCGCCAGCTGGCGCAGGCGGAGGAGGAACTGTCCCGGCTGCGCAAGCTGCCGGTGCGGGAAGACTGAGCATGGAAGGGCTGTTCTGGTTGCTGCTGCCGGTGGCCGCCGCTTCCGGCTGGCTGTCGGCCCGCTACACGGCGCGCCGCAACGGCAGTGCCGCCGCGCCGGACTGCGACCGGCCGGAGCGCATCAACCGCCACTGCATCCAGGGCCTCAACTACCTGCTCAGCGAGCAGTCGGACAAGGCCATCCAGCACTTCGTGGAGCTGGTGGACGTGGACGAGGACACCGCCGAGACCCACCTGGTGCTGGGCAGCCTGTTTCGCCGCCGTGGCGAGGTGGACCGCGCCATCCGTATCCACCAGAACATCATCGCCCGACCCAACCTGTCGGCGCAGCAGAAGGCCAACGCCCTGCTGCAGCTGGGCATCGACTACTTCAAGGCCGGCCTGTTCGACCGGGCCGAGAACATCTTCCATCAGCTGGTCGCCTCCGGCGCCCACTCCGACAAGGTGTACCGCTACCTGCGCGATCTGTACGAGCGGGAGAAGGAATGGGAACAGGCCATCGCCATGGCCGAACGCTACGGCAAGGCCAGCGGCGAGCCGCAGGCCACGCGCATTGCCCACTACTGGTGCGAGCTGGTGGAGCAGAGCGTGCGCCGGCGGCGCATCAACGAGGCCCAGGAGCGCCTGCGGTGCGCGCTGCAGACCGATCCGGACTGTGTGCGTGCCTACATCCAGCGCGGCGACATTCAGGTGGCCCTGGGCAACGCGAAAGAAGCCATCAAGAGCTTCCGCCAGGCGCTGGAGAAGGACCGCCACTTCTCGCCGGTGGTGCTCAAGCGGTTGTACGACCTGTTCCGACGCAATGGCCAGCTGGACCGCTTCGACGCCTGGCTGCGCCGCAACACCGACTACCACAAGGACGCCGCGGCGCGCTTCTTCATGCTCAAGACGGCCGACGGCCTGCACGACGAGGCGCAGGTGGCCGAGCTGCTGCACGACGAGCTGGGCCGAGAGGAGCCCTCGCTGTACATCGTGCGCGCCTACATGGAGAAGATGCGCGACACCACCGAGGGGGACATCCGCGAGGCCTTCGCCATGCTCATCCGCGTGCTGGACGCGCGTCTGTCCAGCTCCATGGCCTGCCATTGCACGCGCTGCGGCTTCGAGTCCAATACCCTGTTCTGGCAGTGCCCCAGCTGCCAGAACTGGGGCACCGTGCGGCCGTACCAGAATCCCCTCGAATACGCCTGGCTGGAGGGCTGATCCGGTGGCTGGCTCGCGCCTCATCGTTGCCCTTGACTTCCCCACACCGGAGGCGGCCCTGACCTTCGTACGCCGCCTGCCGCCCGGCAGTTGCCGCCTCAAGGTGGGCTTCGAACTGTTCGTGGCCGGCGGGCCCGCCCTCGTGGAGCGCCTGCAGGCACTGGGCTTTGCGGTGTTCCTCGACCTCAAGTTCCACGACATCCCCAACACGGTGGCCGCCGCCTGCCGCGCCGCCCAGGCCCTGGGCGTGTGGATGCTCAACGTCCATGCCAG
Organism: Gammaproteobacteria bacterium; assembly: GCA_027031685.1. GTDB lineage: Bacteria > Pseudomonadota > Gammaproteobacteria > UWMA-0217 > UWMA-0217 > JALVPS01. Next base: position 5,794 of record JALVPS010000433.1, read on the forward strand.
CGGCGGACGGCGCATGATGGAGGCCGCGCGTGCGGCCCTGGAGGCGGGTGGCGGACCGCGCCCGCGGCTGGTCGCGGTCACCGTGCTCACCTCCCTCGCCGGGGCCGACCTGCGCGAGGTGGGTCTGCCCGCCGACCCGGCCGCCCAGGTGCGCCGCCTGGCCACCCTGGCGAAGGAATGTGGTCTGGATGGCGTGGTGTGCTCGGGGCGCGAGGCGGCCGGGCTGCGCGCCGCCCTGGGGCCAGACTTCCTGTTGGTCACGCCCGGCATCCGCCCGCCGGGAACCCCCACCGACGATCAGCGTCGGACCATGCAACCCGCCGAGGCGCGGGTGGCCGGCAGCGACTATCTGGTCGTTGGTCGGCCGGTTACGCACGCTGATGCCCCGGTGGCCGTGATATCCGAGATTCGGATCGCGTTGGGTGAGGCGCCTATCCGATAATATGCGCTCGTACCAGAGGAGGGCCGACATTTTCGCCCTTTCATTCCACTGAGGGTCGTGTATTGACCACCGTCGGCACGCCCCTCAATCTGATGTCATCAGGAAATAATAGAGGACTTATTCAGAGATATGCCACAGAAAATTCGCAAGGCCGTGTTTCCCGTCGCCGGTTTGGGAACCCGCTTTCTTCCTGCCACCAAGGCCAATCCAAAAGAGATGCTGCCGGTGGTCGACAAGCCACTCATCCAGTACGCCGCCGAGGAGGCCGTCTCGGCCGGCATCAAGGAATTGGTCTTCGTCACCGGACGCAACAAGCGCTCCATTCCCGATCACTTCGACAAGGCCTACGAGCTGGAGCACGAGCTGGCCGAGCGCGGCAAGGACAAGTTGCTGAACATGGTGCGCAACATCATCCCTTCCGACGTGCTGTGCGTGTACATCCGCCAGGCCGAGGCACTGGGCCTGGGTCACGCCGTGCTGTGTGCGCGCGAGGTGGTGGGTGACGAGCCCTTCGCCGTCATCCTGGCCGACGACCTGATCGCCCCTAGGAACGGTCTGTCTGGCCTGGGCGAGATGGTGGAGGTGTTCAACTACCACGGTTGCAGCGTGCTGGGCAGCGAACGGGTGCCGCATGACGAGACACACCGCTACGGCGTGGTTTCCGCAGTGGAGTCCGGTGAGCGGCTGTGGCACGTGAACGGCATCGTGGAGAAGCCGGCGCCGGAAGAGGCCCCTTCCAACATCGCCGTGGTGGGGCGCTACATACTCACGCCACGCATCTTCGAACTGCTGGAACACACCCCGCGCGGCGCGGGCGGCGAGATCCAGCTCACCGACGCCATCGCCGAGCTGTTGCAGAACGAGCGCGTGCTGGCCTATGAGTTCGAGGGCAAGCGCTACGACTGCGGCGACAAGCTGGGTTACCTGCGCGCCACAGTGGAATATGGCTTGCGCCACCCGGAGCTGCGCGAGGACTTCGCCGAATACCTGCGCGGGCTGGACGTGGACGCCCTCATAGGCTGAGCGTCCGCCCTGGCCGTCGTAAAAAAAGCGGGGCGCGGGCCACACCGGCCGCGCCCCGCTTGCGTTGGGGCGTGGGAAAGTGCCCCGTTCAGATGCCCAGGCGCTCCTTGATGGCCGCCACCACGTCCTCGCTGGAGGTGGCGTTCACGTTCAGCAGCAGGCCCTCCTTTTCATAGAAGCTGACCAGCGGTGCAGTCTTCTCCTCGTACACGTCCAGGCGCTTGGAGATGGCCTCCTCGGTCTCGTCGGCGCGCTGTACCACCTTGCCGCCACACTTGTCGCACACGCCCTCCACCTTGGGCGGATTGCTCTTGATGTTGTAGATGGCGCCGCAGTCCTCGCAGGTGCGGCGCGTGGTGAGGCGGTCCAGGATGACCTCGCGCGGCACGTCCAGGTTGACGGCGGCGTCCAGGGTGATGCCCAGCTCGGCCAGCAGGTCCTTGAGCTGCTCGGCCTGCGGGATGGTGCGCGGGAAGCCGTCCAGCAGGAAGCCCTGCTGGCAGTCGTCCTCTTTCAGGCGCTCTTTCATGATGCCCATGATGAGCTCGTCCGGCACCAGGTCACCGGCCTTCATGTAGGCCTCGGCCTGCTTGCCCAGTTCGGTGCCTTCCTTGACGGCGGCGCGCAGGATGTCGCCGGTGGAGATCTGTACCGAGCCGTCGATGGCGGTGAGCATCTTGGCTACCGTGCCTTTGCCGGCGCCGGGGGCGCCGAGGAGAATCAGTCTCATGTGTGCTCCTGTGGTGTTGCGATGATGAGGATGGGGAAGGGAAGCCCGCGCCCAGCGCGAGTGAGGGCCGAATTTTGCTGGGCGCGGGGCAATTGTTCAAGCCGCTCGAGCGGTGCTCAGTCGCCCAGGCCGGTGCCCACCTTGCGCGCGCTGTCGATCCACGGGTGGTCGGGCGGCACCAGCTTCTTGCGCCCGGCTACCTCGTGCAGGGGCACCGGCACGGCCTCCTCGCCGCGCGCGGCGATCATCACGCCGTACTGGTCGCGAGCGATGCAGTCGGCGCAGGCGGTGCCCAGGCGGGTGGCCAGCAGGCGGTCGGCGGCGGAGGGCGTGCCGCCGCGCTGCAGGTGGCCGAGGATGGTGATGCGCGACTCCAGACCGGTGAGGGTCTCCAGCTGGCGCGACAGGCGCAGGGTGTGGTCGGCCTGGGCGGCGTCCAGCTTGGCCAGGGCCTTCTTGGCAGCCTTGCGTTCCTCCTTGCTCTCGGCGCTGCGGCGCCGCTCCTCCAGCTCGCGGTAGGTGGCCGCCTCGTCGCGCGGCATGGCCCCCTCGGCCACGGCGACGATGGAGAAGGGCTTGCCGCTGCGCACGCGGCGCGTGATGGCCTCGGCCACCGCCTCCACCTGGTAGGGGATCTCGGGGATGAGGATGACGTCCGCGCCGCCGGCGATGCCGGCCCCCAGCGCCAGCCAGCCGGCCCGGTGCCCCATGACCTCCACCACGATGATGCGGTGGTGGCTGTGGGCGGTGCTGTGCAGGCGGTCGATGGCGTCGGTGGCGATGCCCAGGGCGGTGTCGAAGCCGAAGGTCACGTCCGTGCCGTACACGTCGTTGTCGATGGTCTTGGGCAGGGTGATGACGTTGAGACCGGCCTCCATCAGGCGCAGGGCGTTCTTCTGCGTGCCACCACCACCGAGACAGACCAGGGCGTCCAGGTGGCGGGCGTGATAGGTGGCCACGATGGCATCGGTCATGTCCTGCACCTTGCCGCCCACCTGCATCTTGTGCGGCTTGTCGCGGCTGGTGCCCAGGATGGTGCCGCCCCGGGTGAGGATGCCGGACAGGGCGTCGCCGTCCAGACGCACGGTGCGGTTCTCGGCCAGGCCGCGGAAGCCGTCGCGGAAGCCGATGATCTGCATGCCGTAATAGCCGCGCGCGGCCTTGCCCACGCCGCGGATGGCCGCGTTGAGGCCGGGGCTGTCGCCGCCGGCGGTGAGGATGCCGATGTGTCGGGTCATAGTGGGACTCCTTGTCGTGGTGGGCGCATTCTACCCCGCCGCGGCGCTACAACCACACCCGCGGGCGCAGTAAGCTAGGGCCCATCCGCCAGCCCGGCCAGCCCCGCCCATGCAGTACAACGACAACGGCGCGCGTCATCCACGGGGACTGTACGTCCTGTTCCTGACCGAAATGTGGGAGCGTTTCAGTTACTACGGGATGCGCGCCCTGCTGGTGCTGTACCTGGTGAACGGCATCGACATGGCGCGCCACGACGCGCTGCAGGTGTATGCCACCTACACTGCCTTTGTCTATC
>JALVPS010000434.1 GCA_027031685.1 Gammaproteobacteria bacterium
CTGGTCATCGTGCTGCCATCGGTCTACGAGGGCGGTGAGCTGGTGGTCGAGCATCAGGGAAAGCGGATGGTGCTGGATCTGCGTCAGGAGGATCCGGCGGAGGTGAGTTATGCCGCTTTCTACGCCGATTGCCGCCACGAGGTCAAGCCCGTGACGGCCGGTCACCGCCTGGCGCTGGTGTTCAATCTGGTGCGCCCCAAAAGCAAGCGCCTGCCCAAACCACCCCACTACGAACCGTCGATCGCCCGCCTCGCCGAAGCGCTCGATGGCTGGAACGACGACGGCCCCGACTGGTTGATCTATCCGCTGGAGCACGCCTATACCGAGGCGGAGCTGGACTTCGCCAATCTCAAGGCCCAGGACCGGGCAAGGGCCGGGGTGCTGGCGGAAGCGGCCAGCCGCGTCGACTGTGAACTCTATCTGACGCTGTTCACCGTCGAGGAGAGTGGCTGGGCCGAATCATGGGGATGGGACGACTTCGAAATCGGCGAGGTCGTCGGGTCGATGGCGGTGCTGCATACCTGGCGGACACCCGATGGCCGGAGGCCGGCATTCGATGAGCTGCCCTTCGAGCCGGGAGACCTCTGTCCACCAGATGCTTGGGGCATCATCGAGGCGCAGGAGCCGGAGTTCATGGAGGCCACAGGCAACGAGGGGGCCAGCTTCGAACGCATCTATCACGGCGCGGCCCTGGTGGTATGGCCACGGCGAGACGCAGCGAAAGTCCTCAGCCGCGCCCCCCTGGCGTTTTCCGTTCCCTATCTGAAAGAGCGGCTGGAAGAGTGGGAAAGGGCCGGACGCCCCGCCGATGAAAAGGCAACGCTCGCTGCCCTGTTTGATGCCGTCATCGAGGCCTGGCCAACGACGACATCCCACTCCTATTCCTACTCTTACTCCTATTCCTATGGCGAGGGGGCTCCCGTCCCGGAAATGGCGCCACTGCTGGTCCGGTTGGCGGAGCCGAAGGTGGCGCGGCGGTTTCTGGAACGCCTGGCCGAGTGTGGTTTCCAGAGCAAGGACGCGGAATCCCTGGTCCGGGTGTTGTCCCTTTGTCCAACCGGACAAAAGGCGGATCTGCTCGAGGCCCTGGTGGCAAACAACACCGCCAGCCGGCCGGATGCCTCCGCCCACCTGTTGCGGCAATGCCTCGCCAGCGAAGAAATACCCAATGATGCGCTGCACCACGCCGCCGAAGCGCTGATCGCCGCCCTGCCCGCAGACAAGGCGGGCAAAACGTCCGATGCCTCATCGCAACGGGCAGAAAATCGATTCTCCCAAACCAAGCCGACCCCCAAGCAGTTGACGGCGCTGGTCGCCGACCTGCTTCCCGTGCTGGACGCGTTCGCTCCCGATCTGGCCGGGACCGCTCTGGCGCATTTTCAGACCAATCCCAAAACCTACGGCATGGACAAGGTGTTGCGCCCCGCGGCCCTGCGTCTGGCGGATGACCCGGCCCGCGAACGCAACGGCTCGGTCGCGGCCCTCTGCAACCAGGTGGCGGACTCCCTGCGGCAACGGACCGCCCATCCACCTGCCAGGCCAAGCGACTGCCGTCGCCATGCCAAACTGCCCTGCAACTGCCCGCACTGCCAGGCGCTGGCGCAATTCCTGGCCGATCCCGAGCGCTCCCAGTGGGAGCTGAAGGCGGCCAAGGCGACACGCAGCCACGTCGAAGAGATTATTCGCCGGGCCAAGTGTGACCTGGACTGCCAAACCATCACCCAGGGCCGTCCCTACACCCTGCGCTGCATCAAGAACGAGGCCAGCTACCAGCGGGCCCTGAAGAGATATGAGCAGATGCGCGCCGACCTGGAACGTATCACTTGAAACGCCGGCCAGATTCCGGATCGAGACGCCGTGGCGGCGCCGTTCCGCCGTGGCGAGGGACGGAATGACGACTCAGATCGAGGTGAATTCTGTCTCGAACAAAAGATCCATTTTGCCGTCAGCCGCCGCCCAGCAATAGCTTCAGCCCGGCCAGTGCCAGCACGCCGGCGAACAGCCGGCGCAGCAGGTCCACCGGCAGGCGGTGGGCCAGGCGCACGCCCAGCGGCGCGGTGGCGATGGCCGCCGGGGCCGCGAGCAGCAGCAGGGGCGGGTACAGGTAGCCCACGCTGCCCGGCGGCAGGTCCGCGCCGTGCCGGCCCAGCCAGGCGTAGGCGGCGGCGCCGGCCAGAGCGATGGGCAGGCCGAGGGCGGCGGCGGTGCCGATGGCCTGCGGCAGGGGCCGCCCCAGCCACAGCAGCAGGGGCACGTGCAGGGTGCCGCCGCCGATGCCCAGCAGGCTGGACAGGGCGCCGGTGCCCACGCCGGCGCCGGTGAGGGCCATTGCGGGGAGGCGGCGCCGGCCGGCGGGTGGGCGCCAGCGGGCGACGAGGTCGGCCGCCACCAGCAGCTCGAAGGCGCCGAAGGCGCGCGCCAGGGCGGGGCTGGACAGCTGGTGGGCCAGGGTGGCCCCCAGGGCGGCGCCGAGCGCCACGCCCGGCAGCAGCGCGCGCAGGTCGGCGCCGCGCACCGCGCCGTGGCGGTGGTGGCGCCAGGTGCTCACCACGGCGGTGGGGATGATGACGGCCAGCGAGCTGCCGATGGCCAGGTGGGCGTTGTGCGGCCCATCGATGCCGGCCAGCGGCAGGAGAAAGAGGAAGGCGGGCACCAGCACCAGCCCGCCGCCGATGCCCAGCAGGCCGGCCAGCAGGCCACTCAGCAGTCCGCTGGCGAGCAGGGCCAGGGCGAGGCCGGGCGGCACGGGGTTCAGTCGGCCGCCGCCCCCAGCAGGCGGAAGCTCTCCCCGGCGGCCTGCAGGGTGGCCTCCAGATCGGCGTCGCCGTGGGCGCTGGAGACGAAGCCGGCCTCGAAGGCTGACGGTGCCAGGTACACGCCGCGTTCCAGCATGGCGTGGAAGAAACGCTTGAAGTGGTCCAGGTTGCAGGCGGTGGCCTGGGCGTAGCGGGTGACCGGCTCGACGTCGGTGAAGAACAGGCCAAACATGGCGCCCACCTGGTTGGTGGTGAAGGGCACGCCGGCCGCCGCGGCTCGCTCGCGCAGGCCGGCCAGCAGCCGCCCGGTGCGCGCCGTGAGGTCCTCATAAAAGCCGGGGGCGGAGACGATCTCCAAGGTCTTGAGGCCGGCGGTCATGGCGATGGGGTTGCCGGACAGGGTGCCGGCCTGGTAGA
>JALVPS010000435.1 GCA_027031685.1 Gammaproteobacteria bacterium
CTATGCCACCCCCGCCCAGGTGCGTGCCGCCCACACCCCCGTGGCCCAGGCCGCGTGATTTTTGTGCAAAACAGTGTCCAGATATTCGGGGGCTTTACATAGAGACGGTATGCGATTCCATGAGAGGGGAAACTGGTGGAGGCGGCGGGAATCGAACCCGCGTCCGTGGGTCCTCCGCCCTTGGCTCTACATGCTTAGCCCGCTCTATTGATTTGACCGTCCGCTACCCGAGGGGCAGGGATGACGGACGGCGAGTCCGGTGCGTGTTTAGCGGCTTGGCCCCGGACGAGCCTCACCGCGATCCTGTGAGAGTCGACGCCTGCAACCCGGACGCACAGGCACGGCTCCGGGGCAGACGGCACCCTACTGGTGTTTAAGCAGCGAGTGCGTAGTTGTCGTCGTTGGCAACTATTTGGTTTGCAGCGGATTTACGAGGTAGCTGCACCTCGGCATGCACCTCGGGTTTCGCAACCCACGTCGAATCCAGGTCGCCCCCGTTGTGTCCTGACATTGTGGGGGCTGGCGGCCCGGTTTTCAATGCCTGGGCCGGGGGATTTCGCTATTATTGCGCACCTTTACCGGATCCTTGCGGAGTGGCCATGAAGATCCTGCCCGGCGGCCCTGCCTTGTCGGAGTTCCGCGCCCGCCAGCTGCTGCGCCGGTTGCGCGAGCTCAGCGACGAGATCGACGACGTTCACGCGAGTTGGGCGTTTTTTCTGGACCTGGACCGGGCGCTGTCCGGCGGGGAGGAGACGCGCCTGCGTGAGGTGCTGGAGGAGTCGCGCCAGGCGACGGTGGAAGTGCCACCGGGCGAGCTGTTCCTGGTGGTGCCGCGGCCGGGCACCATCTCGCCCTGGTCGAGCAAGGCCACGGACATCCTGCACAACTGCGGCCTGACGGCGGTCAACCGCATCGAGCGGGGCATGGCGGTGGTGCTGACGGGCATCAGCCCCACGGCGGAGGCGCGGACGGCGCTGGCGGCGCGCCTGCACGACCGCATGATGGAGACGGTGCTGGCGGCGCTGGAGGACGCGGTGGTGCTGTTCTCCCATGCCGAGCCGCGCCCCATGCAGGTGGTGGACCTGGACGGCGATCCGCTGGCGGCGCTGGAGCGGGCCAACCGCGAGCTGGGGCTGGCGCTGTCGCCGGACGAGATCGAGTACCTGGCGGGCAGCTATCAGGAGCTGGGCCGCAATCCCACGGACGTGGAGCTGATGATGTTCGCCCAGGCCAATTCGGAGCACTGCCGCCACAAGATCTTCAACGCCGGCTGGCGCATCGACGGCGTGCCGCAGGGCGAGACGCTGTTCGGCATGATCCGCCGCAGCTACGCCGACAGCCCGCAGGGCATCCTGTCCGCCTACAAGGACAACGCGGCGGTGGTGGTGGGCTGGGAGGGGCAGTGCTTTGCGCCCGATCCGGCGGACCGCACCTATCGGGCCACGGCCGAGCCGCTGCACATGCTCATGAAGGTGGAGACACACAACCACCCCACGGCCATCTCGCCGTTCCCCGGTGCGGCCACCGGCTCCGGGGGCGAGATCCGCGATGAGGGGGCCACCGGCTGCGGCTCGCGCCCCAAGGCCGGGCTGGTGGGCTTTTCCGTGTCCAACCTGCGCATCCCCGGCTTCATCCAGCCCTGGGAGACCAACTACGGCCGCCCGTCGCGCATCGTCTCCGCCCTGGACATCATGCTGGAGGGCCCCATCGGCGCGGCGGCCTTCAACAACGAGTTCGGCCGGCCGGGCATCGTCGGCTATTTCCGCACCTACGAGGAGCGCGTGCCGGGGCCCAGGGGCGAGGAGATCCGCGGCTACCACAAGCCCATCATGATCGCCGGCGGGGTGGGGGCCATCCGCGAGATGCACGTGGAGAAGCGCGACCTGCCGCCCGGCACGCCCATCGTGGTGCTGGGCGGCCCGGCCATGCTCATCGGCCTGGGCGGCGGCGCCGCCTCGTCCATGGCCAGCGGCGAGAGCAGCGAGGACCTGGACTTCGCCTCCGTGCAGCGCGGCAACCCGGAGATGCAGCGCCGCTGCCAGGAGGTCATCAACCACTGCACCGCCCTGGGCGAGGACAGCCCCATCCTGTCCATCCACGACGTGGGCGCCGGCGGCCTGTCCAACGCCGTGCCGGAGATCATCAACGACGCCCACCGCGGCGGCCGCTTCGAGCTGCGCACCATCCCCCTGGCCGAGCCGGGCATGTCGCCCATGGAGATCTGGTGCAACGAGGCCCAGGAGCGCTACGTGCTGGCCATCGACCGCGCCCGGCTCAAGCAGTTCGAGGCCTTCTGCGAGCGCGAGCGCTGCCCCTACGCGGTGATCGGCGAGGCCACCGCGGACCAGTGCCTGGTGGTGGGCGACGGCTATTTCGACAACACGCCGGTGGACCTGCCGCTGGACGTGCTGCTCGGCAAGCCGCCCAAGATGCTGCGCGACGTGTACCACCTGAGCTTCCACAAGCCCGAGTTCGACACCGCGGCGCTGCGCATCGGCCCGGTGGTGGAGCGGCTGCTGCGCCTGCCGGCGGTGGCCGCCAAGTCGTTCCTCATCACCATCGGCGACCGCACCGTCACCGGCCTGGTGGCCCGCGACCAGATGGTGGGCCCCTGGCAGGTGCCGGTGGCCGACGTGGGCGTCACCCTCACCGACTATCACGGCCACACCGGCGAGGCCATGGCCATGGGCGAGCGCACGCCGCTGGCGCTCATCGACGCGCCCGCCTCGGGCCGCATGGCGGTGGGCGAGGCCATCACCAACATCGCCGCGGCGCGCATCGAGCGGCTGGGCGACATCCGCCTGTCGGCCAACTGGATGGCCGCCGCCGGCCACCCGGGCGAGGACGCGCGCCTGTTCGACACCGTCAAGGCGGTGGGCGAGGCGCTGTGTCCGGCGCTGGGCATCTGCATCCCGGTAGGCAAGGACTCCCTGTCCATGAAGACCGTGTGGGAGCAGGATGGGACGCGGCGCGAGGTGACGGCGCCCCTGTCGCTCATCGTCAGCGCCTTCGCGCCGGTGGTGGACGCGCGCCGCACCCTCACCCCGCAGCTGCGCACCGACCAGGGCGACTCCGACCTGCTGCTCATCGACCTGGGCAAGGGGCGCCAGCGCCTGGGCGGCTCCTGCCTGGCCCAGGTGCACAAGCAGGTGGGCCGCCACGCCCCCGACC
>JALVPS010000436.1 GCA_027031685.1 Gammaproteobacteria bacterium
CTGCCAGGGCGGGCGGCTCGGCGGCCTCGGTGGCGCGTCGGCGCAGTTCGGCCCGCAGGGCGTCGATGTCCATGCCGGGCAGCGGGCGCAGGTCGATGTGCAGCTCGCACTCGCCACAGATGCGGTTGGGGCTGTCGCCGCCGTGGATGTGGCCCAGGTTGAGGGTGGGCACGGGCACGGCGAAGGCGGGGTCGCGGTGGCGGCGCTGCAGCGCGTGGCGCCAGTCGAGCAGGGCGCCCATGACGGCGTGCATGCCCTCCAGGGCGGAGCGGCCCAGGTCGGGGTCGGAGGAGTGGCCGGCGCGGCCGCGCAGGCGGATGGCCTCCATGAGGATGCCCTTGTGCTGGTGCACTGGGCGCAGGCCGGTGGGCTCGCCGATGACCGCGTGGCGGCCGCCGGCCAGGTCGGCCGCGGCCAGGGCGCGGGCGCCGCTCATGGAGGTCTCCTCGTCGGCGGTGGCGAGCAGGATGAGCGGCCGGCGCAGGCGCTCGGCGGCGAGGCCGCGGGCGGCCTCCAGGGCGGCGGCGAAGAAGCCCTTCATGTCGGTGGTGCCCAGGCCGTACCAGCGGCCGTCGCGGGCGGTGAGCCGCCACGGGTCGGAGCGCCAGCGCTCCGGGTCGGTGGGCACGGTGTCGGTGTGGCCGGCCAGGATGAGCCCGCCCTCGCCCCGGCCCAGGGTGGCGATGAGGTTCTGCTTGCCGGGCTGGCCGGGCACGTCCTGACGGCGCACGGCGAAGCCCATGTCGGCCAGCCAGCCGGTCAGCAGGTCGATGACGGCGGTGTTGGGCGTGTCCAGTGCGGGCAGGGCGCAGGACACGGAGGGTGCCGCGACCAGGGCGGCCAGCATCTCGGCCAGCGGCGGCGGGGCGGTCAAGTCAGGGTTTCCGGTGGTCGCTCATGCGCCCTACGGCACAGCTGAGCAGGGAGGCGGCCTTGGCGCGCACCAGGCGCAGGCCGCGCAGGCTGCCCTTCTCCGGGTAGCCCATGCGGCGCAGGCGGCGCACCACCTCGGGGCGGATGCTCTCGTCGCGGGTGTCGAGGCGGATGGTGCCGCGCGTCGGGTCCACCTCCACGGCGCGCACGCCGGGGATGTCGCCCAGGTGCTGGCGGATGCTGGCGATGCAGCCGGGACCGCGGATGTTGCGCACCTCGATGAGCAGCATGGCGCTACTCGCTGCGTTCCACCTTGTGCAGCACCTGCTGCACGATGTCGCCCTGGCGGTAGTTGCCCGGCTGGCGCAGCATATCCTCGAAGGCGGCGTCGCGCGCCTCGGCGCTGTCGTACCAGCGGTAGGCCTCCCAGTCCTTGCCGAGCAGGTGGTCCTTGAGCAGGGTGCTGCCCTCGGGCAGGGTGATGCGGATGCCGTAGCGCTTTTTCATGGGGTCGGTGCCGAGCGTGGAAGGAATAGGGATGTCATTCTAGCGCGCCTGGACAGGCCGGTGAAATTCGCCCAGGCGCGTGCGAGACAAGGCAAAAATGGTCGAAAAAGCGCAGTTTGCAGACAGTAAATGAGCATTTTGAGGCCATTTTTAACGCCGTATCGTGCCGCATGAGTAGCATTTCAGCGGCCTGTCAGGGCGACACGCCGAACTACCGTGCCTCAGGGCGACACGCCGAACAGCCACTGCATCAGGTGCCCGAAGCCGTAGGCCAGCCCGGCGGCGGCGAAGCCGGACACCACCATCTCCGCCACCTTGCCGCGCAGGGAGATGCCGGACACCAGGGCGATGGCACCGCCCACGCTGGCCAGCGCCAGGCCGGCCAGGGCCACGGAGCCGAGCAGGGCGCTGGCCGAACTGTCGGCCAGGAAGTAGGGCAGCACCGGGAAGGCCACGCCGAATAGGTAGGCAAAGCCCGTGAACAGGGCCGAGCGCCACTCGTTCTCGTGATCCTCCTGCACCAGCAGGCGGGCCAGGCCGGAGCCCTCCTCGCCCAGGCGGCCGGCCACCTCGCGGCTCACGGCATCGGGCAGGCCGGCGTCCTCCGCCAGGCGGCGGCGAAATTCCTCCGTGGCCCGCTCCGGGGCCACCGAGAACAGGATGTCCAGCCGCCGCCGCGTGGCCTCGTTCACCTGGCGCTGTGAGCGCACCGAGATGAAGGCGCCAATGCCCATGGACAGCGCCCCGGCCACGCCCACGATGAGGCCGCTCACGGCCACGATGAGCGGTCGGCCCGGGTAGGCGGCGGACAGGCCCGTGACTGCGCCGAGGATCTCCACCAGCCCATCGTTCATGCCCAGCACGAAGTCGCGCACGTTGGACAGGCCCGCCTCGCGCGAGGCCTGGTGGAAGGCCGACTCGTGCTCCAGCTCGTCGAGGATAATGTGGCGCAGCTGCTCGGCATCCTTGTCGTCCAGCCAGCCGGAGGCCAGCACGCGGTGGTACACCTCCGCCGCGCCGGTCTCGCCCATCTCCAGCAGGCCGATCACCCATAGCGGGCTCAGCCAGCGCGTCAGCACCCCCAATACCCACAGTCGCAGGCGCGACACGCGCGGTGCCGGCACGGCCTGCCCGTGCGCCTCCAGCAGGCGCTGCCAGAAGGCGGCGTGCCCCTTCTCCATGGCCGCGATGCGCTCCAGCAGTCGCGCCAGCCGCGCATCGCGCGTGCGCCGCGCCAGGTGGGTGTAGGTGAGATGGTCCTTCATCTCATCCAGATAGAAATCGCGGATGCGGGGCAGAAAGGTGGGGTGCATAGGGGGGATCTCCGGTGTTTGCAGCGGAGCGTATGTCATCCACCGGCGGAGCGCGACAGCGCCCCCCGGTTATTGAGTGTGTCCGGGAAAACGTGCAGGATTGAGGGTTTTCTATCCGGACGACGGAGGCAGCGTGGAACAGGGGCGATACATCGAGATAGTGGAGGAACCGGCGGGCAATGGGGCGGGCTGGCACGGCCGGTTCGGGTTCGGTCTGGCCTGGCTGGCCAAGCCACGGCGGCGCACGGACGGGGAGTGGTCGGCGCCCCGGGAGGAGACGGCGGCGGAGTTTAAGGGAACCACCTTCGAAACGCTACTGGAGACGCTCACGCCCGAGCACTCGGTGACCTTTTGGTATCGAAACACCGACGGGCGTTCGTTGCGCTGCCTGCAGATGTGGGTGGTGGGCGAGGCCCGCGGGGAAAGCCGGGAGGAGGCACTGCAGCGCACGCGCACCCTGCGTGAGACCCTGCTGCTGTTGTTCAATGCGCAGCAGGGCTATCGCTTCCGCGCCCTGCTGCCGGAGCGCATACCCCGGTCCCGGGCGGCCCACTGGACGCGCATCCGCTCCCGTTCGGTGGTGATTTCCGATCATCTGCAGATGGCCCGGCCGCCGGTGGGGTTCAGTGCCCCCATGCCGGCGGGGACCGAGGGCAAGACGCGCATCCGCATTCCCATGCTCGACCCCGACCCGTCCCGGGTCATGCCCCTGTTTACGCCGCTCGCCTCCTGGCGCCCGGCCCTGGAGGTGCAGGTGACGCTCACCGGCGTGCGGGTGAGCGAGGCGCAGCGCAAGGCGCTGGGGCGCGTGCTGGAGCTGGTGCGGCAGCGGGATCCCAAGGTGTTCTATGCCACGGACGCCCGGCCCATGGAGCACGATCTCATCGAGGCCGGCCTGGCGGAGTGGACGCGCTGGATCCGCTATGGCCTGTCCCACGAGCACCTGGTGCGGCTGACGGCGCAGGTGGGCGGCCAGGCGCCGGTGCCCGCGGCCCTGGCGGCCACCCTGGGGCGGGCCATGTTCCCGCACCTGTCGTTCGAGCCGCTGCCCGACGGGCGCGAGCCGGCCGCGGACGCGGTGCCCATGGACATCGACCTGCGTGACATGGTGGCCTCGGACCGCGCCGTGCTGGGCGCCCTCATCCCGGAGCCGGTGCAGGTGCTGGGCCTGGAGGACCTGCCCTGGACGCCGGCGCCGCCGCCGGACGTACTGGCGCAGGAGGGGGTGCGGCTGGGCGATGCCCACGGCCGCGGCGTGCACATCACCGACCGTGACCGGCGTCGCCACGTGTACGTGCTGGGCGCGACGGGTACGGGCAAGTCCACCCTGTTGCTGAACATGATTCTGCAGGACATCGAGGCCGGCAAGGGGGTGTGCCTGATCGACCCGCACGGCGATCTGTACGAGCAGGTGCTCCGCCGCATGCCCCGTTCCCGCTGGCAGGAGCGGGACGACGTGGTGCTGTTCGACCCGACCGACTTCGACCACCCGGTGGGCCTCAATTTCTTCGAGTGCAAGTCCCCCTATCCGGACATGGAGCGAAGCATGCTCATCAACGAGCTGCTGCAGATCCTGGACATCCTCTACGACCTGCACTGGACGGGTGGCCCCATGTTCGAGCAGTACTTCCGCAATGCGCTGCGCCTGCTGCTGGGCAGCGACGAGACCTACACCCTGGTGGAGCTGCCCCTGGTGTTCGAGAACCACGACTTCCGGCACCGCCTGCTGTCGCGCTGCAGGGACAGCGCGGTGGTCGGCTTCTGGCAGGATCAGGCCGAGACGGTCACGGGGGAAGCTTCACTGAACAATATGGCCCCCTACGTTACCTCCAAGCTGAACCAGTTCACCCACAACCCTCTGCTGCGCAACATCCTGGGCCAACCCGCCTCCACGGTCGATCTGCGCCGCTGCATGGACGAGGGACGGGTCCTGCTGGTGAATCTGTCCAAGGGGCGGCTCAGCGCCATGGATACCTATCTGCTGGGCATGCTGCTGATCGGCATGATCTTTCGCGCGGCCATGGGGCGGGTGGAGATGGTGCCCGAGGAGCGGCGCACCTGGCACCTCTATATCGATGAGTTCCAGAACTTCATGACGCCCAGCGTGGCGCAGATGCTGAGCGAGGCGCGCAAGTTCGGCCTGGCCCTGGTGCTGGCCAACCAGCACCTCACCCAGCTCGACGACACCCGCCGGGGCAACATCATGGACGCCGTGCTGGGCAACGTGGCGAGCATGCTGTGCTTCCGCCTCGGGGTGGAGGATGCCCGCCAGCTCAAGTCCTTCATGGCGCCCCGGCTGGGGGAGGACGACCTGCAGTTCCTGCCGGACTACACGGTGGCCGCGCGCCTCGTGAACCGCCTCAAGCCGGTGCGGCCCTTCGCGTTCAGGACCGCCCCGCCGCCCGAGCCGATGGCCGAAGACCCCTCCCCCCACATCCGCGCCGCCAACCTCCGCTACACGCGGGAGCGACAGCAGGTGGAGGAGATGATCGCCAGCCGGCGCGAGAGCTGGGATGCAAGGGGCGGCCAGGATCGCTCGCAGTGGATCTGAGCCGGCTCGGCGCGGCCGGCGAACGGTGTAGAATGCGCCCTTTGCAACGAGCTGCGGAGAGACCATGCCAGCCTATCGCTCGCGAACCACCACCCATGGCCGCAACATGGCCGGCGCGCGCGCCCTGTGGCGGGCCACCGGCATGCACGACGAGGACTTCGGCAAGCCGATCATCGCCATCGCCAACTCCTACACCCAGTTCGTGCCCGGTCACGTGCACCTGAAGAACCTGGGCGACCTGGTGGCCGGCGCCGTGGCGGAGGCGGGCGGGGTGGCCCGTGAGTTCAATACCATCGCCGTGGACGACGGCATCGCCATGGGCCACGGCGGCATGCTGTATTCGCTGCCCTCGCGCGAGCTCATCTCGGACGCGGTGGAGTACATGGTCAACGCCCACTGCGCCGACGCGCTGGTGTGCATCTCCAACTGCGACAAGATCACGCCGGGCATGCTGAATGCCGCCCTGCGTCTGAACATCCCCACCCTCTTCGTGTCTGGCGGGCCAATGGAGTCCGGCAAGGTGGTGCTGCACGGGCACGAGGTGCACCTGGACCTGGTGGACGCCATGGTGGCCGCCGCCGACCCGCAGGAGAGCGACGCCGAGGTGGCGCAGATCGAGCGCAGCGCCTGCCCCACCTGCGGCTCCTGCTCCGGCATGTTCACCGCCAACTCCATGAACTGCCTCACCGAGGCGCTGGGCCTGGCGCTGCCGGGCAACGGCTCGCTGCTGGCCACCCATGTCGACCGCAGGGCGCTGTTCCTGGAGGCCGGTCGGCGCATCGTGGCGCTGGCGCGCCGCTGGTACGAGGAGGAGGACGCGCGCGCCCTGCCGCGGGGCATCGCCACCCGCGGCGCCTTCGAGAACGCCATGAGCCTGGACATCGCCATGGGCGGCTCCACCAACACCATCCTGCACCTGCTGGCGGCGGCGCAGGAGGCGGGCGTGGACTTCACCATGGCCGACATCGACGCCCTCTCCCGGCGCGTGCCCAATATCTGCAAGGTGGCGCCCGCCACGCAGCAGTACCACATGGAGGACGTGCACCGCGCCGGCGGGGTGATGGCCATCCTGGGCGAGCTGGCGCGCGCCGGCCTGATCCACACCGACCAGCCCACCGTGCACAGCGATACCCTGGGCGAGGCCCTGGCCCACTGGGATGTGCGCCGCAGCCACGATCCCGGGGTGCGCGCCTTCTACCGCGCCGCGCCGGGCGGGGTGCCCACCCAGGAGGCCTTCAGCCAGGACCGGCGTTGGGACGAGCTGGACCTGGACCGGGAGAACGGCTGCATCCGCGATATCGAGCACGCCTACAGCCAGGACGGCGGGCTGGCCGTGCTGTACGGCAACATCGCCCCGGACGGCTGCGTGGTGAAGACCGCCGGGGTGGACGAGTCCATCCTCACCTTCAGCGGCCCGGCGCGCATCTTCGAGTCGCAGAAGGCGGCCGTGGAGGCCATCCTGGGCGACCGCATCCGGCCCGGCGACGTGGTCATCATCCGCTACGAGGGGCCGCGCGGCGGGCCCGGCATGCAGGAAATGCTCTACCCCACCAGCTACCTCAAGTCCAAGGGGCTGGGCAAGGTGTGCGCCCTCATCACCGACGGGCGCTTCTCCGGCGGCACCTCCGGCCTGTCCATCGGCCACGTCTCGCCGGAGGCGGCCGAAGGCGGCCCCATCGGCCTGGTGGAGGCGGGCGACATCATCGACATCGACATCCCCGGGCGGCGCATCGACGTGCGCCTGGACGAGGCCGCCCTGGCCGAGCGGCGCGCCGCCATGGAGGCGCGCGGCAGCCAGGCCTGGCGCCCCGTGGATCGCGACCGGCCCGTGTCCGCCGCCCTGCGCGCCTACGCCGCCATGACCACCTCCGCCTCGCGCGGTGCCGTGCGCGACGTCTCGCAGCTGGAGCGCCGGGGGCAGGGTGAGAGAAAGTGATCCATACTCAGTGCAGGTAAGCGCCGACATATTCGCTCTGGCCGTCCACCCGGAGGGCGGGCGGCCGTCTTCATCCATCATCTGAACCTGGAGGAAAAGATGAACAAGAACCTGTTGGGAATGGCTATCGCCCTGCTCGTCGCGGGACCCGCGCTCGCCGCCGATCAGGCCGCGGCGCCGGCGGCGGCCCAGGCCAATGCGCCGGCCGCGCAGGCCCAGGCCGCTGCGCCGACCACAGCCACTGCGCCGGCACCGGCCGCCGCTCCGTCTTCCACCACAATGTCCACACCGGCCGCGCCGCCGGCCGCTCCCGCGCCGCCACGGCCGCCCATGGCCGGCCCCAGCGCGCTGCAACAGCAGCTCCAGCTGGACGAGGAACAGGTCAAGAAGATCGAGGCCCTCATGCAGAAGCGCTACGAGAAGATGCGCGCCATGCAGGAGCAGCGCCGCAAGGAGCGCCAGGCCCTGCGCGAGGAGCAGCGCAAGCGCATGGAGGCCTGGTTCAAGGCCCAGCAGGAGCAGATGGAAAAGTTCCGCAAGGAAATGGACGAGGAGCTGAAGGCCGTGCTCACCCCCGAGCAGTGGCAGCGCCTGCAGACCCTGCGTGAACGGCGCCCCATGGATATGCGGCGCGGCCCTGGCATGCGCCCACCCATGATGCCGCCGCGTGGCCCCATGGGTAGTAATGCGCCCATCCCCGGCCCGTATAGCCCGGGGCGGGCCAATCCCTGAAGCCACCCCTTATTTCTTCTGTAGCAAAGAAAAAGCCCCGCAGCGCGGGGCTTTTTCATCAGTGGCGTCCAGTCGGTCACTTCTTGGCCTTTTCGCCCTTGGCCTCCGGCTGTGGCGCTGGCTCGGCTGCAGGCTTGGCTGGTGCAGCCTCGGGTGCCTTGGGCTGGAAGAAGCCCGGGATGGGGGGCATCTGACCCGGGCCCATGCGCCCACCGGGACCACGCATCATGCCCGGACCCTGCGGACCGCCCATACGCATGCCGCCGGGACCGCCCTGTGGGCCGCTGGGCCCGTGCATCATGCCGGGACCGCCTTGCGGGCCACCCATGCGCATCCCGCCGGGGCCGCCCTGTGGGCCACCGGGGCCATGCATCATGCCTGGGCCGCCCTGCGGGCCACCCGGACTGCGCATCATGCCCGGACCACCTTGCGGACCACCGGGACCACGCATCATGCCCGGACCACCTTGCGGACCACCCATGCGCATGCCACCGGGACCACCCTGAGGCCCACGCGGGCTGCCCATGCGCATGCCACTGGGACCACCCTGAGGCCCACGCGGGCTGCCCATGCGCATGCCACTGGGGCCACCCTGGTAACCACGCGGGCCGCGCATCATGCTCGGACCCTGCGGACCGCCCATACGCATGCCGCCGGGACCGCCCTGTGGGCCGCTGGGCCCGCGCATCATGCCGGGACCGCCTTGCGGGCCACCCATGCGCATCCCGCCTGGGCCGCCCTGCGGACCGCCCGGGCCGCGCATCATGCCCGGTCCACCTTGCGGGCCACCGGGGCCATGCATCATGCCTGGGCCGCCCTGCGGGCCACCCGGACCGTGCATCATGCCCGGCGGCGGGCCGCCACGGCCGCGCGGCCCGTAGTCGTTGTCGTCGTTGAACCATCGCGAGGGGTTCATCCAGTTGCCTGGGCTGAAGTCGATGGCCTGGGCGGTGCCGGTGGCGGTCAGGCCGAGCATGGCCACCAGGCTGCTCACGGTCAGCAGTTTGTTCATGTGGGAATCCTCTTTTTGGGCGGAGTGTCAGTGTGAGGTGTCGGTATGTGGAATCTGTTGGGGGGACTCGCACGAAAATCTGTCAGTGGGGCTCGGGTTGGCAGCGCGGAGTGACGGGGCGGAGGTTCGGTCCGCTGTCATCGTGGCGAGGCGGTGTGTGGTGTCGGGAACGTCATGTGAGGCACTTTAGCACCTCACCTCGACGGTATCCATTGCCGGGGTCGGGGGTGGTTTGCCCCTGCATTCCCTGCCCGTGGCCAGTGGCAACCACCTATTCTTCACCCATGTAACCGGGGGGCGGGAAGGCCGAGTCATCCGGTGCGGCAGGGGCGTCGCTGCCACCCGTCATGCTGCCCCCGGTTGTGGGCGTGGCACTGTTGCCGCTGGCGGGGCGGGTGGGTTGACTGAGGCCGGAGGCATCTGGCTGGGTCGGTTGACCGAAGGCCGGGTCCGGCGCAGGCCGGCCCTGCTGCCCTCCGTTTGACCGTAAGCCGATTCATATCGCCTGCGAGGGTGTTCCCACGAGCCCCCTGCCCCTCGGGAGGGCCGACTACCTGTCACAGGGGTGGATCAGAGGGCATGCGG
>JALVPS010000437.1 GCA_027031685.1 Gammaproteobacteria bacterium
GGGAAGGGCAGGGCGCGATGAACGGGGTGGAACCTCGTCCAGGGTATCAGGACGTGGGGGGCCGGGTGAACCCGGCCCCCTTCTCGGGAAAGTGACTGACTGGTTATGGCGTGAGTGGCATCGTGCTGTTCCAATA
The DNA here is from genome assembly GCA_027031685.1 of Gammaproteobacteria bacterium. Taxonomy (GTDB): domain Bacteria; phylum Pseudomonadota; class Gammaproteobacteria; order UWMA-0217; family UWMA-0217; genus JALVPS01. The sequence goes on from JALVPS010000437.1 coordinate 137, forward strand.
CTTCCGCAGCCACGACAGGTCCTTGAAATTCACCTTGTGGTCGCCGTCGAAGTCCGCACGCAGGTCGTTGCCGGTGCTCAGGAAGGCGTCGATCAACGCGGCCAGATCGGCGGCGTTCACCACATTGTCGCCACTGAGGTCGGGGTCGCAGACGTTGCCGTAGCCGTCGTTATCGGTGTCGCGCTGGTCGGCGTTGGCATGGTGGGGGCAGTTGTCGCTGTCGTCGGCCACGCCGTCGCCGTCACTGTCACTGTTGGCCGTGACGTTCACCAGGAGCACCGAGGATTGGTCGAGGCTGCCGAAGCCATCCCAGACGTAAGACTTGGCATACAGTGCGAAACGGCCTGCGCTGCTCGGCATCCATGCCCAGTCGAGGCTACCGCCGAGATCAGTGGTGGCGCAGTTGTCGAGCTGGTCGATCTGGCTCAGGCTGATGTCGTCGATCAGCCAGCCGACGCCGGTGGTGGTCTGATAGTAGAAAGCGCCACCCGTGTGCTCGTACAGGAAACGCAGCCGGACGGGCTTGCCAGCGTAGGCGGACAGGCTGACCGTGCGCGTCTGGTAGCTGGTCTCGCCGCTGCCACCTGTGCCGGCCTGGCTGTACACGGTCTGCCACAGGCCGTCGCTCAAGACCTGGACGCGGGCCACCTGGTTGCTGGTGGCATATCCCAGCCGGCTCTGGAAGGTGAGTTGCGTCGATGCCGAGGGCATGAACTCGCCGGTCAACTCGAACCATTCCTGGCCGCCGTTGGGATGGGCCAGGTGAAAGCTCCGGCTGCCGCTGGCGGGCGCGGCGGTTGTGACCAGGTCGTAGCTGGCCGAGGTGTGATCGACCACGGCCGGTGCGGCGCCTTCGGCGCCTTCGGCAAAGGGGCCGGCCAAGGCCGTGCACTGCACCCCTTCATGGCGGGTGGCGAAGCCGACGGGGCTGATCTGGTAGGTGCCGGTGCCGCCCACGGTCAGGCTCGCCGGCCCGCTCAGGCCGGTATGCGCCTCGTTGCTCCCGGCCAGCGCCGGGTCGAAGACCGTGACCTGGTACTGGAAGTCCTTCTGCACACCATTGATGACCACCCCCTGTACCGAGATGACATAGGTGTCGTCACCCGATGTGGGCTGGAAGAAAGTGCCCGGTCCGCTCACCGGATCGGCCCCGTTGGGATACCAGACCAGCGTGTTTTCCCCATAGCCATTGGCCACGGCCTGCTGGGTCACGCTCATGGGCGTGCCGTTCTTGCTCATGGTGACGCTGGCGCCCGTGAAATCGGCACCGGGGTAGGCAAAGCTCCAGCGCGGATAGACCGTCTGCCAGGGCACATAACCGGGCGGCGGCCAGGCCACGTAGGTGTCCCGCGTGGCCGGTCGCGATGGGCTGGCGTTGTTTGAATCGGGCAGTACCCACAGATCATTGGCCGCCGGATGGCCGTTGTGGGCCGGCACGTCCCCCGTGCCCATCTGCGTGGTGTTGGGGTAGAGGATCCAGCGGCGATGGCCGGCGACCGTGTTGTGGGTCCCGTTGTCTTGCATCTGGCCGGTGACGGCATCCGGCCCCGTGTGGCCCAGGGACAGATTGGAGCTGTCCGCGGCGTCGGCGCCGTCCGCGGTGTAGCAGGTCCAGCTGGCGGGCGGGAAATGGGTGATGCCGTTGTTGGCACTCATCATGAGCGCCATCTGCTGGGCCTTGGTGCTCAGGTCGTTGCGCAGGGTGACATTGGACGGAATGCCGGCCATGGCCCGGTAGTAGTTGATCCGGCCCAGCACGCGCTCCTTGAATTCGGTCGAGGTGCTGCCGGGCGTGCAGGTGCCGATGTCTCCTGTCCAGGCAGGGTCGATGTACGCCGTGCCCTGATAGACCAGGTTGTAGAAGGCGCGGGATTGCTGGCGGCTGGTGATGTCCACCGTGAAGCCACCGGTCTGCAGGGCCTGCGTGCCTGCCGCGGGCGGTGGCTCGCCTTCCGGCAGGGCGGGCTCGAAGCGCAGCGCCTGGCCCAGGCGGGGTGTGGCGGCGCCAGCTGGTAGCGCCAGCGCGGTGGAAATCAGTGTGGTGGCAAGGAGGAGGGAACGGTGTGGGTGCATTGGTTTCTCCCTGGGTGTCCGCACAATGCGGCGGTGTCACGTTCGGCCACGCCGGCGTCCTGCCGGGTTGTGGATGGTGTCTCACCGATTCTAGATGAGGGCGTCGAAGGACGGGACCGGTGTCATGCCGTGGGTGCCGGGCATTCGTCGCGGGGTTGCTACCGTCGGTCCGTCTTGTGCGTATCTCCTCCCGGTGTCGGTTAGCCGCTGGCCGCCGAGCACAACGCCTCGGCCAGCAGGCCGTCCAGCGTCGGGACGCCGTAGCGCAGGTCGCGCAGCAGGGCGCGGCCGCGCGGGCCCAGGCGGGTCATGCCCCAGCGGCAGCGGCGCAGGGTTCCGGCACGGCCCTCGCGGGCCAGGTACAGGGGCAGGTTGCACCTCAAAGCAGGACAGGCTGTCGAGGCGGTCGTGAATGACGGTCAGGCGCAAACAGGTCAGCATGGCCGGCAGCTCGTCCAGGGTGGCTCCCATCACCAGGCCTCCACGAATTGCGCACAGCCCAATGCCCCTTCTTCGTCGAAAGCTCAAGGCGCGCGGCGCCGGACCCACAGAGGATAACTCCTCCGGCTGATGGAATCATCCGGGACCAGACACCTATGCGGGGGTGCTCCGGCGATAGCGGGCGATGACGGGGCGAAGTCGCTGCCGGTTCCGCTGCGCTTGAACCCGCCTGCAGCCGTTACAGGCGCGCGAACACCCGGGCGAAGTCGATGCGGGCGGTGCAGGGGCCGAGGTCGAAGTCGAGGGTGTCCTGGCCGGTTTCGGCGACGGCTTCGAAGTGGTCGCCGGCGAGGCGGAAGACGGTGACCTGCTTGCGGTCGGGGTCGGCCAGGAGGTAGTGGCGCACGCCCTCGTGGGCGTAGCGCACGGGCTTGTACTCGCGGTCGAGGCGGGCGCTGGCGGGGGAGAGCACTTCGAGGACGAGAGCCGGCGGGCGGTCGAGGTAGCGGCCTGGCGGGTAGCAAATGACCACGCCATCGGGCCGGAGGACGGTGTCGTCAGTGACGCGCCATTCGGCCTCGGCGATGGCCAGGCAGTCGTCACAGTCTTCCAGCGAGTTGGTCAGCTCGGTGAGCACGCGGGTGGTGACCAGCTGATGGGCCACCACCGGCGCCGGCGACATGGCCACCGGGATGCCGTCGATCAGCTCCCAGTCGCCTTCCCACTGCTCGTAGTCGCTGATGTGGTAGTGGATGGGAAGCGTGGACTGGGCCATGGCTAGTGGTCTGTAATGCCTTTGGCGCCATGCTAGTGCATGTGCGGTCGCTTGTCAGGGGTGGACCGCTACCAAGGGGTGGCGGTTTCGGCGATGTGCAGTCGCGGGGGCCGTGGCCACGAGCCCCCACAGCAGGGAGTGGCCACCCAGGCCGATGGCCAGGGAGAACAGGCTGGCGATGGTGGTGAGGGAGGTGATGAGGATGGGCACCACGCGCCGCCGGGCGGCGTACAGGGTGGCGTGCAGCACGGTGTTGCCGGTGACCAGCAGGCCGTTGACCACGCCGGTGAAGGCCATGGGCACGGTGGCGAGGATGATGAACTGGACTGGCAGGGGATTGACCAAACGGCGCTCAGCCGTCCATCACCGGCGGGGCGGCGGCCAGCGCCTCGGCCAGCAGGCCGTCCAGCGTCGGGACGCCGTGGCGCAGGCCGCGCAGCAGGGCGCGGCCGCGCGGGCCGAGACGGGCCACGCCCCAGCGGCAGCGGCGCAGGGTCTCGGCGCGGCCCTCGCGGGCCAGGTACAGGGGCAGGTTGACCTCGAAGTAGGACAGGCTGTCGGCCTCGCGCAGCAGGTCGGCGCGCGGGTCGCCGCCCACCTCGTGCAGGCGCACCAGGCGGCAGGCCTCGGTGGCGACGGTGGGGTCCACGCCGCAGTCGTCCAGGATGCCGCGCAGCAGGCGCGCGCCGCGGGCGGCGTGGGCGGCCTTGAAGGCGTCGTAGTCGGTGAACTGCTCGCGGCGGTAGCGGTCCGGGGTGGCGCGCTCGATGTCGTGGGCCAGGGCCGCCAGGCGCAGGGCGGGGTCGGCGGCGGGGGCCAGGCGCCGCAGCCAGTGCAGGGTGTTGTCGGCGTGGACCGGATCCTCCGGCACCTCGGAGCGGGCAATGGCGGCGCGGATGCGCGCCTCGGCGCAGGCCAGCGGGTCGCCGGCTGTGACGCGTCCGCTCATGCGTCGCGGCACACCCAGATGCGGCGCAGGGTCTCGGCGTTCATGACCGCGGCGATGAGCGCCAGGGCGGGCAATACCAGCTGGGTGACGGCGGCCAGGAAGACGATGAACACGCGCACGTCGCGCCCCAGGCGGAAGCGCGCCCCGCCGCGCGCGCGCATGCGGCCGTCGTACTTGTCGGCCGTGTAGCTGAGCAGGAAGGAGCCGATGATGGCCAGAAAGCCTAGCAGCAGGGCGCCGTCCCAGCCGCTCTGGCGCCAGCCGTGCCAGGTGAGGCCGAACAGCAGGAAGGCGTCGGCGTAGCGGTCGAGCACGGCGTCCAGCCAGCCACCGTAGTCGCTCTGCAGGTACTTGAGGCGGGCGATCTCGCCGTCGCTGCCGTCGATGACCGAGGCCGCCTGGGCCAGCACGCCGCCCACGGCCAGCGTGAGGGCGTCGCCCAGGGCCAGCAGCCCCGCCGCCACGAGCGACAGGGCGAAGGAGAACAGGGAGATCTGGTTGGGGGTGACGGGGGTGTCGGCCAGCCGCCGCGACAGGCGGATGGACAGCGGCCGGTTGAGCCAGCGCGATACCGGGCCGTCGTGGGCCTTGCCGCGCAGCCGGCTCAGCAGGGCCTGCTCGGCGCGGGCCAGGGCGGCGGGATCGTCCACGTCGATCCAGAAGCGGCCGGTGACGTCGGCGGCCAGAGCGCGGCCGCGCGCGGCCAGCACGCGCACCGCCGCGGACAGGCTGGTCTCGCCCTGTTGGCCAGCCTCGCGCAGGGCGTCGAACAGGGCCGGCGTGCACAGGAACACGCCGGTGTCGAAGCCGTCGTGCTCGGCCAGCCCCTTGCCGATGGCCACGATGCGCTCGCCCTCGCGCCGCACGCGGGTCACGTCCTTCGGGTCCACCAGCGGGTTGGCCAGGTCGCCGTCCACCGCCAGGCGCAGGCCGTCGGGCGAGGCGCCGGCGGCGATCAGCTCGCGCGCCAGGTCCGGCTCGAACAGGTGGTCGGCCATGAGCAGCAGGAAGGGGCCGTCCAGGTGCTCCTCGGCGGCCAGCACCGAGTGGCCGTTCTCCGTGTCGGCCCAGCGCGGGTTGTGCACGGTGTCGATGGGCACGCCGAGACGGGCCGACAGGCCGTGCAGGAAGTCCCGCACGGCCGCCGCCTGGTGGCCGGTGACGACCACGAAATGATCTGCGCCGGCCGCGTGGGCGGCGCGGATGCTGCGCTCGATGAGCGGGACGCCGAGCAGGCGCAGCAGGGGCTTGGAGTCAGCCCGCTGCCGCAGCCGGCTCCCTTTCCCCGCGGCCAGTATCAGACACTTCATGCAGCTTGCCCTGGCTGTCGGCGATGAAGGCCTCCATCATGCGGTAGGCCTCGTCGTCGGTGTACTGCACCGGCGGGTGCTTGCAGAAGTAGCTGGACGGCGCGTGCACCACGCCGGCCAGGCCGCGCTCCAGGGCCAGCTTGGCGCAGCGGATGGAGTCGATGGCCACGCCGGCCGAGTTGGGCGAGTCCTCCACCGACAGGCGCAGCTCCAGGTTCATGGGCACGTCACCGAACAGCTTGCCCTCCATGCGCAGGAAGCAGACCTTGTTGTCGTTCTGCCAGGGCACGTAGTCGCTGGGGCCGACGTGGATGTTCTCGTCGCTCAGGCGCTCGGCGGCCACCGACTGCACGGCCTCGGTCTTGGACTCCTTCTTGGAGGCCAGGCGGGCGTGGTTGAGCATGTTGAGGAAGTCGGTATTGCCGCCGGTGTTGAGCTGGTAGGTGCGCGTAAGCGCGACGCCGCGCTTGGCGAACAGGTCGGTGAGGGTGCGGTGGGTGATGGTGGCGCCGAGCTGGGCCTTGATGTCGTCGCCGATGATGGGCACGCCGGCCGCCTCGAAGCGCCGCGCCCAGTCGGGATCGGAGGCGATGAACACCGGGATGTTGTTGACGAAGGCCACGCCGGCCTCCAGCGCGCACTCGGCGTAGAAGCGCGTCGCCTCCTCCGAGCCCACCGGCAGGTAGTTCATGAGGATCTCCGCGCCGCTCTCCTTGAGCGCCTGCACCACCTCCGCCTGGGTGGGCTGGGGCGCGTCCGCCGGCAGGAAGGTGCGCTCGTCCGGGTAGTCGCGCATGTGCTCGGAGAAGCCGTCCAGGATCTTGCCCATGCGCACCGTCACGCCGGTGGGCGGGATGTCCGGGCAGAACACGGTGGTGCAGTTGGGCTTGGCGAAGATGGCCTCGGCCACGTCCTTGCCGACCTTGCGGCGGTCGATGTCCCAGGCCGCCACCACCTCGATGTCCGAGGGGCCGTAGCCGCCGATGGTGGGATGCATGAGGCCGATGGCCTCGGCGGGATCCTTGTCCTTGTAGTAGTGGATGCCCTGGATGAGGGAACTGGCGCAGTTGCCCAGCCCGACGATGGCGATCTTGATTTTGCTCATGTTTCGCAAATACCTCGCTCTGGTTGCCGGGGGACATTCCCCATGTCGAAAGCAGAACAAAACAAGACGAAGGTGCGGCGCTCCGCGCGGCGAGCCCGGTCGGAGCCGCCGCAGGCCTCCCCATGGGGACGGGCGGGCCGGATTTCAAGGGGGTGGCGCGTCCGCCCCGCGCGGGCCGCGGCGGTGGGTCTCATCGATGCGCAGCAGGACGTGCTTGCAGGGCAGCAGGCTGGTAGGGGTCTTGCGCACGATGTCCATGAACGGCAGCTCGTCGCCGCCGAAGGGGTAGTCGTCCGCACTGGCGCGCTGGCGCAGATCGTGCAGCGCGTCTTCCAGCGGGTCGAGGAAGCTGGCGGGGCCGCCGGCCATGCCGCTGTCCCAGGCCATCACGTCGCGCAGGTCGGCCAGGTCGTCCAGGGCCTGCTCGATGAGGCGGCGGAACTCGGCCAGGTCGGCGGCCCGCAGGTCGGGGGAAGCTGGGGGCATGGTGTCCTCCTCCTCGGCAGTGGACCGGAGGGCCGATTTTAGGGCGAATGACCGCGCCGCGTGCAGAGGGCATGATGGCAGTCCGCCTTCCCCGGGAGCACCGTCATGCCCCACGCCGACTTCACCCTGTTCGCCCCGCCGCTGGTCTCACTGCTGGCGGGCATCGCCATTCTCGTCTGGCCGCGCCTGCTCAACTACATCGTCGCCTTCTACCTGATCCTGGCCGGGCTGGTGGGGCTGCTGCCGCTGCTGCGCTGAGTGGCCCGCGCCGTCAGGCCGCCGGCAGGGGCGGGAAGCGGCGGCGCGCCACCAGGGCGTACCACAGGCGGCGGCCCAGGCGCGGCCGGTAGGCGCGGTGCAGCCACTCGCGCACGTCGCGGCCCGGCGGGTAGCGGCCCAGCACGGCGGCGTAGCCGCGGTCGCCCAGACGTTCGAACAGCCAGCGGTTGGTGAAGGCGGTCTGCTGCACGGGGCGCAGGCGGCGGCGCCAGAAGCGGTCGTAGCGGGCGGGCCGGTCGGCGGCCAGGGCCGCGCTAGCGCCGCCGCCAGCCCCGCCGGGCCGGCGCCGACGATGTGGATGGGCTCGCTGCTGGGCATGGCGTGGGGACCGGGCCTCAGCGGGCCGGTCCGTCGTCCGCTGGCGCATCCACGGTGGCCGCCACCTGGCCGTCCTGCAGGCGGGCGCGGAAGGGGGTGCCGGGCGGCAGTTCGGCCACGCTGCGGTGCACACGGCGGCCAGCGAGGTCGGTGAGGATGGCGTAGCCGCGCGCCAGGGTGGCCTGCGGGCCGAGCAGCTGCAGGGCCTGGTCCAGCCGCGCCAGGCGCTGGCGGGCGCGCTCCAGCCGTTGCCGGCCGGCGGCGGCGAGGCGCTGGCGGGCGTGCGCCAGCCGCTGGCGCTGCTGCTGCAGGTGGTGGGCGGGGTGGTGGCGCTGCAGGGCGCCGTGCAGGTGGCCGAGCCGCTGTTCACGCTGCAGCTGGCGGTGCTGCCAGGCGGCCAGCAGGCGGCACCCCAGCTCGTCACAGCGCAGCATCTGCTGCTGCAGGCGGCTGGCGGGGTGCTGCACGGCCAGCTGGCGCTGCAGGAAGGCCAGCCGCTGGCGGGCATCGCTCAGGCGGCGCGCCTCCGCCTGGCGCAGGCGCTCGGCCAGGCGGCGCAGGTGTTCGGCCAGCTCGGCGCGGTCGGGGGTGATGAGCTCGGCGGCCGCCGAGGGGGTGGGGGCGCGCAGGTCGGCCACGAAGTCGGCGATGGTGAAGTCGATCTCGTGCCCCACGGCGCTCACCACCGGCAGGGGGCAGTCGAAGATGGCCCGCGCCAGGGCCTCGTCGTTGAAGGCCCACAGGTCCTCCAGGGCGCCGCCGCCGCGCGTGAGCAGCAGCAGGTCCACCTCGTTGCGCGCAACGGCGGTGCGCAGGGCGGCCAGCAGCTCGCCGGGGGCGGCCTCGCCCTGCACGGCGGCGGGGTAGACGATCACCTCCAGCAGCGGCCAGCGGCGGCCCAGCACGTGCAGCACGTCGCGGATGGCGGCGCCGCTGGGCGAGGTGATGACGCCCAGCCGGCGCGGGAAGGGGGGCAGGGGGCGCTTGTGCCCGGCGGCGAACAGGCCCTCGGCGTGCAGGCGGCGCTTGAGCTGCTCGAAGGCCTGCTGCAGGGCGCCGGCGCCGGCCGGTTGCAGTTCCTCGACGATGAACTGGAACTCGCCGCGCGCCTCGTACAGGCTCACCTTGCCGAAGGCGCGCACGGCCATGCCGTCGCCGGGCCGGAAACGCAGGCGCAGGTTGCGGTTGCGGAACATGGCGCAGCGCACCTGGGCGCGGGCGTCCTTGAGGGTGAAGTAGAGGTGGCCGGAGGCGGGGCGCGCCAGGTTGGTGATCTCGCCTTCCAGCCACAGTTCGCCCAGGCGCATCTCCAGCAGGCCGCGCGCCAGGCGATTGAGTTCGGAGACGGTGTAGACGGGGGCGTCGCGGTCGGCGGTCATGGGGGCGGAAACGAAGACCCCGGCCGGGGCCGGGGTCGGGGATGGCGGATAGAGGGCGCGCTCAGAAGCGCGGGCCGGCATTCTTCTGATCTTCGTACTGCTTGTAGGCCATCTCGCCCTGGAACTTGGCCATCTCGGCCAGCTTCATGGCCTTTTCCAGCTCGCCCTTCTTGGCCAGCTCTTCGGCCTTCTTGATCATCTTGCCGGCATCGCGCCATTCGTAGCCCACGGATGCGGCCTTCTTGTTGGCGGC
>JALVPS010000438.1 GCA_027031685.1 Gammaproteobacteria bacterium
GGTCGTCCGGCACCACGTGGTAGCTGTGCACGAAATAGAAATAGGCCGGGTTCTCGATGCCGGCGAACAGCGGGTGCGGCCGCAGCTGGCGCAGGGTGTTCCAGCCCATGTGCGGCACCTTCATGCCACGCGCCGGCAGGTCGGCGGGAAAGCGCCGCACCTGACCGGCGAACAGGTCGAGCAGCTCGGTGCCGCCGTTCTCCTCGCTGTGCGTCATGAGCACCTGCAGGCCCATGCAGATGCCCAGGAAGGGCCGGTCGGCGGCCACCTCGCGCACCACCGCGTCCAGCCCCTTGCCGGTCAGCTCGGCCATGCAGTCGCGCGCCGCCCCCTGGCCGGGGAAGACGATGCGGTCGGCCGCGCGCACCTGCGCCGGGGCGGCGGTGAGCAGCACCCGGTCGCCGGGTCCGGCGACGTGTTCGATGGCCTTAACCACGGAATGGAGATTGCCGGTGCCGTAGTCGATGACCGCGATTGTCTGGCTCATGGATTCGGAGGGTTCGCTCGGTACGGGGGACGGGCGCGGCTACAGGATGCCCTTGGTGGAGGGCATGGCGCCCTGCTGGCGCTCGTCCACGGCCACGGCCACGCGCAGCGCGCGGCCGAAGGCCTTGAAGATGGTCTCGGCGATGTGGTGCGAATTGCGGCCGCGGAGGTTGTCGATGTGCAGCGTCGCCTGGGCGTGATTGACGAAGCCCTGGAAGAACTCCCGCACCAGATCCACGTCGAAACTGCCCACGCGCGCCTGCGGATATTCGGCGTGGTACGACAGGCTGGGACGGCCGGAGAAGTCGATGACCACCCGCGACAGGGCCTCGTCCAGCGGCACGTAGGCGTGCCCGTAGCGCGTCAGGCCCCGCTTGTCGCCCAGCGCCACGTGAAAGGCCTGCCCCAAGGTGATGCCCACGTCCTCCACCGTGTGGTGGTCGTCGATGTCGGTGTCGCCGCGGGCGCGGATGCCCAGATCGAACAGGCCGTGGCGCGCCACCTGCTCCAGCATGTGGTTGAGGAAGGGGACCGGGGTCTGCAGGTCGGCCTCACCCGTGCCGTCCAGATTGAGGTTGACCACGATCTGGGTCTCCAGGGTGTTGCGCTCGACCGACGCGGTTCTGGGTTCCATGGAAGGGCTCTGCGTGCGTGTGGAAGCAGTGGTGCCTGCACCATATTGGGGCACCATTGTATCCGAGTTGTCTCGATCGGCGCGAATCGCCGCCGCGGCAGGCGGGAACTCCCGCCCCACGGGTGTCCTCGAACGGGAAACTCAGGGGGAAACACCCCACAGGCGAAACAACAACGCCATGCGCCGACTGATCCTCTACGCGCTGCTGGCCGCGCCGGTTGCACTCGCCGCCCCCGCCGTGCAGGTCAGCGATGCCGACCGCTGGCACGTACACCGCGCCGGGCGGCCGCTGTCCGTGCTGGTCACCGCCGATGCGCCCCTGCAGGCCCGCTGGCTGGACGCCCGCGGCCGGCCGCTGGACCGGCCGGTGGCGCTGCGCGCCGGGGCCACCCGCCTGTTCACCGCGCCGCGCCAGGGGCCCGGCCACCTGCAGCTGGCCATCCGCGCCGGCGACGGGCCGCCCCGGCTGTTCGGCTTCGTGCTCACCGAGGCCGGCCCGGCCCCCACCACGCCCGACCCGCTCAGCCCCTTCGGCCGCGTGCACGCCGAGCCGGCCGACCCGTGGCTGGCGGGCTGGACCAAGACCACCACCTGGACCACCTTCGCGCCGCAGGACTGGGACGGCGCCCTCCGGGCGCTGGCGGCGCGCGGCCACCTGGAGCTGCCGCTGGTGACCGGCGCGGACTGGGACAGCGACGACACGCGCCCCCTCGGCAGGGCGCAGCTGGCCCGCCTGCAGCGCCGCTTCCGCGCCCTGCTGCGCGCCCACCGCCCGCCGCTGACCTGGGAGCTGGGGCTGGAGGAGAACCTGGACGCCCGCTTCCGCGCCCCCTACTACTGGCCCAACTTGGCCGCCAAGGTGCGCGCCCTGCGGGCGGTGGCCGAGGCCGAGGCGCCCGGCACGCGCTTCGCCTATCAGGTGGCCGGCCTGGCGCCGGGGGACGTGCGGGCCTTTCTGCGCAGCCCGGCGGCGCCGCTGTTCGACGTGCTCAGCCTGCACCCCTACCCCTGGCCGGACTTCCCCGACCCGGACGCCTGGCTGGACGACTACCTGCGACAGGTGCGCCAGCTGCTGCGCTGGCATCCGCGCGGGCCGCAGCGGCTGTGGATCACCGAGCTGGGCGCGCCCAACCTGGGCCTGCGCCCCCACCCCGCCCTGCGCACCGCCGCCGGCGACCCCGTGCACGGGCTGGACCGCGGCGCGGCCGCCGACTTTCTGGTCAAGGCCCACGCCATCGCCTTTCGCCACGGCGTGGAGAAGCTGTTCTGGTACCACGAGCGCGACCGCAACGGCCCCTCGTCCGACCCCGAGGACCACTTCGGCCTGCGCGACGCCGCCGGCTTCCCCAAGCCGGCCTACGCGGCCCTGCTCACCCTGCAGCGAGCGCTGGCCGGGCAGGTGTTCTGGCGCGAGGGGCGGCGGGGCGCGGCGCGCTGGCTGGAGTTCGTGGCCAGGGACGGGCGGCGCACCGTCATCGCCTGGGTCGAAGGCGAGCGGCCCGTGCCCCTGCCGCGCGCCCTGCTGCTGGCCAACGGCGGCGACCCGGCCACCGCCCGGCTGCTGGATGCCGTGGGCACGCCGCGGCCGCTCGGCGCTATCCTGCGCCTCGACCGCCACCCGGTATTCCTCCTCACCCGCTGGGGCGCGCCGGCCCCGGCCCATAGCCCACCGCCCGCGCCATGACCACCGCCCGCTTCCGCGACCTGCCCTTGGCGGACGCCCTGTTCGCCCTGGCCATCCTGCTCAGCGCCGTGGTGCAGATCGAGCCGGCGCCCTACGACCTGCTCATGGTGGCCACCGGCGCCGTGCTGCTCGCCCGCCGCGACCAGCCCCTGCCGCGGGCCCTGGCCCTGCCCGCCCTGCTGGTGGGCGTGTTCATCCTGTTCAGCCTGCTGGCCAGCGCCGTGTCCGTGGCCCCCGGCCACGCGGGGCGCTACTTCGGCATCACCGCCTACCTGGTGCTGAGCTGGCTGCTGGTGGCCGTGCTGGTGGCGCACGACCCGCAACGCACGCTGGACCGCCTGTGGCGCATGTACATCGCCGCCGCCGTGTTCGCCAGCGTGCTGGGCGTGCTCGGCTTCTACCACCTGGTGCCCGGCTACCAGGCCCTGCTCATCAACGACCGCGCCCGCGCCCTGTTCAAGGACGCCAACGTGTACGGCCCCTTCCTGGTGCCCGTGCTGCTCCACCTGCTGGTGCGCATCCACCTGGGCCACGGCCGCCGCCGCTGGGGGCTGGGGGCGCTGGCCGCCCTCGTCTTCTTCGGCCTGCTGCTCAGCTTCTCCCGCGGCGCCTGGGGCAACTTCGCCCTCGCCTTCATCGCCCTGCTGGTGCTGCTCTACCGCCGCGCCACCGAACGCCGCCAGCGCCGTCAGCTCATCGGTGTCTCCCTCCTCAGCGCCCTGCTGCTCGCCGGCGCCGCCGCCAGCGCCTTCCACTCACCCGCCTTCACCCGCATGTTCGAGGAACGCGCCAAACTCGTGCAGTACTACGACACCGGTAACAAGAGCCGCCTCTACTACCAGAGCCTCACCCTCCAGCAGGCCTTCCGCCACCCCCTGGGCATCGGTCCCTACCAGATCCAGGCGCAATACGGCAACGCCACCCACAACACCTACCTCAAGATCCTCGCCGAAAACGGCTGGATCGCCGCCCTCGCCTACTACGCCACCATCGTCCTCACCCTCCGTCGCGGCCTGCAAACCACCCGCCGCGCCGGCGCGCTACAACCCCACGCCCTCATCGCCTACGCCGCCTTCCTCGGCCTCGTCGCCGAGGGCTTCATCGTCGACACCCTGCACTGGCGGCACCTGTATCTGGTGATGGGGGTGATCTGGGGGATTTATTTGGCGCAGGAGAGAGGGGATTACGGATAGACTCACAGACAGCTGTGGACATGGGGCGCCCGATTCAGCTTTTCAGGCCACGGCCGGCCAGCATCTCGTCGTATTCCTCCTCGAAAAAGAAGCGCTCCTCGCCGAAGGCGGGGCGGAGCTGGTCCAGCCAGGTGGCCTGCTCGTCGTAGCGGGCGAAGAAGGGCCGCTGCACCCAGTCGGGATTGCGGGCCTGGATGAAACGCAGCACGAATACCTTTTCGCCCCGGACCTCGGCCACCCCCTGCACCTCCACCTTGCCGGGGCCGGCGCTCATGCTGGGGCCCCGCGCGGTGCGGCCCAGCCCGGAAACCTGTTGCATCGCTCCGCGGTAGATTTCCCAGGCGCGCGCCAGCGGCACCTCGAACCAGGCGCGCGCGCCGGTGTCACGCTCCACGAACATGTAATAGGGGATGATGCCCAGGCGCACCTGTGTCTTCCAGAGACGCCCCCAGTCATCGGCGTCATCATTGATGTGCGCCAGCAGCGGCCCCTGGGAGCGGATCTCGGCGCCGGTGGCCCGGAGGCGGGCGATGGCGCGGCGGGCGATGTCGGTGCGCAGCTCCTGCCAGTGGTTGTAGTGGGCCATGATGGCCAGGTGCTTACCGGCACGCACCAGGCGTTCGAAGGTGGCGATCAGCTCGTCGGCGTCCTCGTCGCCGACGAAACGCTGTGGCCAGAAGGTGAGCGCCTTGGTGCCGATGCGAATGGTCTGGAGATGCTCGAAGCGCGGATCCAGCAGTGGCTCCAGATAGGCCCGCAGGTGTTTGGCCTTCATCACCATGGGGTCGCCACCAGTGATCAGCAGATCGGTCACTTCGGGGTGGTTTTCCAGATAATGGTGCAAGCGCTCCACCTCGGTGGTAGCGATGCGCAGCGACTTATCACCCACGAACTGTGCCCAGCGGAAGCAGAAGGTGCAGTAGCTGTGGCAGGTCTGCCCCTGGGAGGGAAAGAACAACACCGTCTCGCGATACTTGTGCTGTAGGCCGTTGATCGGCTCGCCCCGGGCGTCGCGCGGAATATTGAGCTGGATCTGACCGGCCGGGTGGGGGTTGAGCTTGGCACGCAGCTCACGCGCCAGCGCCTGGATCGCCCGGCAGTCGGCACCTCCGCGCAGGGCTTCGTCCATCCGCTCGAACATGCCTGGCTCCAGCATTCCTCGCTGCGGAAAGGTAAGCTGGTAGATAGGGTCATCCGGCACCCGGTCCCAGTCGATCAGCTCATCGATGACATACTGGTTGACCCGGAAAGGCAGCACGGAAGAGACGACCCGCATTTCGAAGCGGGTCTCCTCGGGGAGCCGCTGCAAGGGCTCGATGCGGTCCAGGTCGCGCCGGGTATAGACCTTGAACGGCTCCCGCCGGGTCTCGGCGAGACGGGGTTTCTGCAGGGTCGAGATGTGGGTCATGGACTTCCCTGCCGCAGCCTTGCAGCCACGCACCGCATTGGATTCATGTAAAGTTGAGTGAGTATCACGGACTTCCTCCTGGTTGGCCTCGGCGGGCCCGAGGTATACCGTCGGACCGACTCGATGCCGGAGCGACGACCAGGCACTAGGGGACCAGTGCCGTACTCGAATGAAGGCATACACCCTAACAGAGTCGGCACCATCACGCAACGGCGCACATTTTATAACACATTGAATAATATTGAAATTTCACCCCGCATTCTGAATGCATCGGCCGGATTCTGTCGGCACCCGGGAACAGACAGATAGTCCAGTCGAGATTCACGCACCAGCGACATTTCGAGCTCCGCCGACGGAGCCGCCATGTACCTGCGCCAGGCGTCTGATTCAGGAGGCCGATAGAAGCAGGGTCGGTCGAGCGGCTGGCGCAATTATGAGCGGAGGTGCACAAGCAGGACCAGCGGGGGTATCCGCCACGACTACCTGTCGCAGCGGATACTGACAGGGGGTCACCACCAACAGGCCATCTCACCCCCCTCAAAGCCTAGATGTCCGACCATCGCCGACGGCTATGGCTCCCGGCACACGCCGACCACCACCACTTCCTGCGCACGCTCCTCAAACGCCGGCAGGGCATGAAAGACTTCATGGCCGGGTGGTGAAGGCGTGAACAGCCCCGCCCCCGGAGGCGCACAGCAGACGGCCGGCGGGCCTCAGGGCACGATGGTGGTCAACCCGTACAGCTGCCACATCTGCATGCCGCCGCGGTAATAGGCCAGCCGCTCGGGCGGGTAGCCCAGTTTGAGCAGGGCGCGGATGGCGCGCGGCGACTGGCCGCACCAGGGGCCATTGCAGAACAGGATGAGCTTCTTGGCCTGGGTGAAGTCCCAGTCATCGGTCTTGAGGTGGCCGTTGAGCAGTCCCAGCTTTTCCAGAAAGCGGGTCACCACATTCACCTCGCCCCGCTTGCGCACCCCCAGCTTGTACAGGGCCTCCGCCAGTTTGGGGTCGTTGGCGGAGGATTCGAACAATGTGAAGGGGATATTGACCGAGCCGGGGATGGTGCCCTTCTTGTTCCAGGCCGGCAGGCGGGCATCGATGAGCACGCCACGGCCGGACACCACCTCGTTCTCCATGAAGTCGAACACCTCCAGCTCACCCACCGTGCGCACGCGCGGTTCGAGCTGAAGGGGCTGGATGCAGTGCGGCGGGCAGGGGTGTGAGGTGCGCGCGAAGAAGCCGGTGATGGTGTGGTCGAGATCCTGAATGCGCTCCACCTTCACCGCCTGGCCGTTGTGCACGGTCTCCAGGCTGTCGCGGATAGCGTCGAGCTGCACTGGCTTGTCGCCGGCGGCCAAGGCCGTGCCGGTCAGCAGGCAGGCGAAAAACAGGGAGCGGGCACGATGGGTCATGACATGTGTTCCTTCACGGGTTGAGGTAGATCTGCTTGATCTGCTCGCGCACGAAGCGGATGTCCGGCCGTTTACTGTAGGCGCGGTAGATCTGGTTCTGGCGCCGGCGACCCAGCTTGCGATAGAAGGCGTAGCTACCGAAGTACCGCTGCCGCAGGTAGGCATCGAACTCCTCGCGTGTCATGTCGGCCGGCATATCGGCGGTGACAGGCTCGGCCGGCGCGGCGGTGGTGGCCGCCGAACGCGGCGCCTCGCCCGGCACGGGACGGCCAGTGATGGACTTCTGGTTGCGGGTGTCCAGCTCCACGGCGTGCACTTCCTGCTGGATGGCGTCGAGGAACGGGTCCGCGGCGCGGGCGACCCCGGGCAGGCTGACGACGGCGGCCAACAGCATCCCGGGCAGCAGACAGGCGACTTGGGCAATGGTCCGTCGTTGCATCGTTCTTCCTCTGGTGGGCAGATGGGGTTGACAGGCATCTTACGCCTGTGTAGGGCGCCCCCCAATCACCGCGTTTTTACTCTGTGAGCGGGCACACAAAGTTACATTCGGGCACCCGCCGGGCAGCCAGAGGGACTCTCGATACTCGCTGCAAGGCATGCCCCGGGCCCTCCGCCCAGCGCAAGCAAATCCTGCCCGGCCCGCGCGTTGGCCACGATACCCTCCTGCAGGCCGGTCAGACCGGCGTCGTCCAGCACCGGTCGAAAAGGCGATCCGGCAGCGCGCATCGGCGCACCTCGTGGGCGGCGGCCACCCAGCCGCGCCGCGGGGCGTGATCGATGCTGCCGGGGTGGGGATGGACGACCACCAGCAGCACGTGCATGGCGGTCAGTGTTCACCCTTGGGGTGGGTGACGCTGGCCGGCTCGCGGAACAGGGTGTCCACGTCGATGGCGTCGTAGTGGTAGCGGGCGTTGCAGAACTCGCAGTGCACCTCGATGCCGCCCTCGCGCCGCACGATGTCGCGCGCCTCCTCGGCGCCCAGGCCGCGGATCATGGCCTCCACCCGCTCCGCCGAGCAGTCGCACTGGAAGCGCACCGGCTCGGCCTCCAGCAGGCGCACGCCCTCCTCGTGGTACAGGCGGCGCAGCAGGGTCTCCACCGGCAGGTCGAGCAGCTCGCGCTCGTCCAGGGTGTCGGTGAGCGCCTCCAGACGCCGCCAGGCGTCCTCGTCACGGGGCGCGGCGCTGTCCTCGCGGCGCGGCATCTCCTGCAGCAGCAGGCCGGCGGCGGCCTGCCCGTCGCAGGCCAGCCACAGGCGGGTGGGCAGCTGCTCGGACTGGCGGAAGTAGCCCTCCAGGGCCTTGGCCAGGTCGCCGCTCTCCAGGGGCACGATGCCCTGGTAGCGCTCGCGCCCCTGGCCGGGGTCGAGGGTCATGACCAGCTGCGCGTCGGGGCCGAACAGGTCGCCCTGCTCGGGCAGCTCGGCCTCGCTGTCCCAGTGGGCCAGGCCGCGCAGGCTGCCGTTGGCGCGCGCCTGCATGACCAGCAGGGTGACCGGGTGGCCGCCGCTGACCTGCAGGGTGAGCGAGCCCTCGAACTTGAGCGTGGCGGTGAGCAGGGCGGTGGCCGCCAGGGCCTGGCCCAGCAGGCGCAGCACGGGCGGCGGGTAGTCGGCGTTGGCGCGCAGGGCGCGGAAGGTAGCGTCCAGGTGGACCCACTCGCCGCGCACGGCGGTGTCCTCGATGAGGAAACGGTGCAGGGTGTCTTTCTCGGGCATGGGGAGGATGGGGGCGCTGCCCCGTGCGGACCGGCGGAAAAGATAGCACCGCCCCGGGCGGCGGCGAAATGCCCCCGCGCCGGACGGCCCTTCGCCCTACTCGGCCAGCTTGCGGCGCAGGATCTGGTTGACCTGGGCGGGATTGGCCTTGCCCTTCGACAGCTTCATGACCTGGCCGACGAAGAAGCCCAGCACCTTTTCCTTGCCGGCCTTGAACTGGGCCACCTGGGCGGGGTTGTTGGCCAGCACCTCGTCGATCATGGCCTCGATGGCCCCCTCGTCGCTGATCTGACGCAGGCCCTCGCGCTCGATGATGGTGTCGGCGTCCTCGCCGCTCTGCCACATCTTCTCGAACACGCCCTTGGCGATCTTGCCGGAGATGGTGTTGTCGCGGATGCGCGCCAGCAGGCCGCCCAGCCGCGCGGCGTCCACCGGGCTGGCGGTGATGTCCAGCCCGGAGCGGTTGAGGGCGCCGGTCAGCTCGACGATGACCCAGTTGGCGGCCAGCCGCGCATCGCCGCAGCGCTCGGCCACCGCCTCGAAGTAGTCGGCCGTCTCCCGGCTGGCGGTGAGCAGGCCGGCCTCCTCGCGCCCCAGCCCGTACTGGTCCATGAAGCGGCGCCGCTTGGCGTCGGGCAGCTCGGGCAGGGTGGCGCGCACGGACTCGATGAGGGCGTCGTCCAGCACCACCGGCAGCAGGTCCGGGTCGGGGAAGTAGCGGTAGTCGTTGGCCTCCTCCTTGCTGCGCATGGCCCGCGTCCGGCCGCGCTCGGCATCGAACAGGCGCGTTTCCTGCACCACCGCGCCGCCGCTCTCCAGCACCTCGATCTGGCGCTCCACCTCGTAGGCGATGGCCTGCTCCACGAAGCGGAAGGAGTTGAG
>JALVPS010000439.1 GCA_027031685.1 Gammaproteobacteria bacterium
TCGGTGCCGATGTCGGCGTACAGCAGGTCGGCCTCGGCGATGCCCAGCTGGGCCGCCAGGCGCTCGTAGTTGTCCAGGGAGATCATGACCAGGGCGTGCCGCTCGCGGGTGTGGCGCGCCTTGACCAGGGTCTTCTCCAGCTGCTCGACCAGGTAGTTGCGGGTGTACAGGCCGCTGGCGATGTCGTAGATGGCCAGGTAGTTGAGCTGCTGGGTGAGCTGGGAAGTGGTGTCGGCGGCGGTGACGGGGCGCAGCATGAGCTGCAGGCAGTCCTCGCCCTCGTAGCGCACCGGGCTGCACTCCATGCGCAGCGGCTGCGGCTTGCCGTCCTTGCCCTCCAGGCTGAGGCGCAGGTGGGCCGGGGCGTTGTCGGGCTGGTCGCGGTGCTGCTTGAGGAACAGGCGCACCGGCTCCTGCTCGTCCTCGGGCAGGATGTCCATGATGGGCAGGCCCTCCAGCTCGTCGGTGGGGGCGAAGCCGAACAGCTCCTTCCAGGCCAGGTTGGCGTACACGTGGATGCCGTCGTGCAGGTAGGCGATGGCGTGCTCCTGCTTTTCCAGCAGCAGGGCGCAGCGCTGCTCCATGGCGGCGCACTCGGCGCGCAGGCGGCGCAGCTCGTGGCGTTCGGCCTGGCAGCGGGCGCTGCGGCGGATGACGCCCTGCAGGTGCTCCTCGTCGAGCAGGGACACCACGTCGTCCAGGCCACGCTCCAGGTAACGGGCGACGGTCCCGCGCGGGCCGTGGCGCAGGCCGATGAGCTGCGGCGGCGGATCCATCTCGCGGGCCACGGCCACCAGGTCGTCCAGGTCGATGTGCCCGTGGCGCAGGTCGTAGAAGACCAGGTCGGGGTGGCGGTCGCGCAGGGTGGGGTCGAGATCCTCGCTGCGCGTCACATCGTGACGGCGCACGCCGAAGCCGCAGCCGCGCACCAGCGCTTCCACCCGCGCGGCGGCGTTGGCATCCTCGTCGAGGACCGCGATGCGTAGTGTCTGTCTGTTCATGATCGGTCGCCCTGTCGTCCCTTTAGGCGCGCGGCACCGCCTGTGTGGGCGGCATTTTCTCCCATTATGGGCGGTCACCGGCCACAGCCGCTGCCGCGCGACACCCGAAATGTGCGCCAGTGGGCGGTTTTTCCCCTCATCCTGGCCCTCTTCCCCAAGGGGGAGCGGAGAGGGGCCGGAGTGGCCGGCACCCCATCACGCAGCCTAGAGCCGACCCCACAGGTCCTCGAACTCCTCCTTGGTGGTCACCGCCTCGGCCACTTCCGTGGAGCGGTAGAAGAACTGGGTGAAGAAGCTGGGGTGCTCGCCGATGCTTCTCAGCTCGATATGGAGCTTTCTGCCCAACATGTTGATTTCCAGTATATCGCCCACCGTGGCGACGTGGTTGGGCAGCAGCAGGCTGGGGGGCTGCTTGATGGTCTTCATGCCGGGCAGCATGAGGGCGTCCATGGGCAGCACGTCCTCGTGGCTGCGGTTGAGGATGGTCTCCACGGAGACCACCACGGTGCGCGGCGCGATGAGCTGCACGCCGGCCTCCAGCTCGCCCTCGCTGCGGTTGCGGATCCAGCGGATGATGCCGATCCGCCAGTGGTGCAGGTCGTATTCCTTCTCGCGCAGGGCGATGAGCTCGCCCACCTGGGCGTTGCTGGCCTGGGCCTGGTCCCACAGCAGGCCGTAGCCGCCGGCGCCGGTGTTGAGCACCTGCCAGTCCATCCACGACTCGGGCGGCTCCAGCAGCCGCTCCTCGCCGCTGTCCCCGGGCTGGCCGAGCAGGAACTCGGCGTGGTAGGCGGCGTCCAGGGACAGGCTCTCGTCGGGGCTGCCGGGGGTGCCGTTGAAGGGGTCGGCCGAGTCCCACTCGCCCACCTCGCGCGTGTCGGCCTCGCGGCGGCGGAACATCTCCTCCTTGCTCAGCTCGGGGTGCAGGTCGGCGTTGATGGCGTGGATGATGTTGCGCAGGCCCACGGCGGCGACGATGCTGCGCCGCGTGGCGACGCGCGAGAAGCGGCGCTTTTCCTGCGTGGTCCAGGAGGTGATGAGGCGGCGGATGAGGGCCGGCTCCAGGTGGATCTTGCTGAAGCCGGGCTGGTATTCGCCCTCCTCGGCGGCCTGCAGGATGTCGTTGAGGGTGCTGATGAGGCGCGACATGTCGAAGCCGCGCAGGTTGGAGAAGATGGTGATGTCGGCCAGCGGAATGTAGGCCGGCGGCTCGGAGGACTTGAGGCTGACCACGTGCACCATGCCGTTCACGTCCGGCGACAGGGACTTCTTCATCTCCACCAGGTGGCAGGCGGTCTCGAAGTAGGTGCGCAGCTTGTCGGCCTCGCCGCGGCGCAGGCGCAGGGGCTGGGTCATGGCCAGCAGGCAGGCCTGCTTGTAGACGTCCTCGATGGTGGAGGCGCGGATGGTGCGGTAGTCCTCGTCCTCCACCTCCTCGCGGTGGAACTTGTGGTGCTCGGCGTAGCCCAGCAGGCGGTGCATGTCGTGCCAGGTGCTGCGCGGGTCGGTACGGTACAGGGCGGCGTTGCGGGCCATGGCCTCCTGCAGGTAGCGCATGGCGCGGTGGGTGGCCACCAGGCGGATCTTGCGGTCCACCTTGTCCTTGTGGGTGGCGTAGTCGTAGGTGACGTGTTTGTAGCCCACGGCCATCTCCTGCAGGATCGAGTGGGCCAGCTTGGCGATCTGCAGGCTCTTGCCGGTGAGCGGGTAGGTGGCCCCGGCCAGGTGCTTGGCCAGGTGGTTGAGTACGATGCGCGCCGAGGGGCGGATGGTCTCCATGATCTCGAAGCGCGTGCGGGTGGGGATGGGCTGGCGGTTGAGGGCCTTCAGGGTGTGGAACAGCACCCGCGTGGTCTCGCCCATGTTGATGAACGACAGCCCCTTCTGCCAGCGCCGGATGGCGCGCACCGTGTTGGGCGAGCGGTCGATCTCTTCCTCGGTGGCGACGAATTGGGGCAGGTGCAGATTCATCCGCAGGTGGGCAGGCATGGGCTGTCAAAAGGAAAACCAAGCATAATCGATATATTGCGGTCAAAGTTCAACCAGAATCACAGACTGTGCCCGGCCGGGCGCGAACGGGTGCCCATCTTGCACCTTTGATGGGACTCACGCGCCGAGCAGGGTCTTGGCCGGCGCGCCGGCCTGTTCCCGCGCCAGGCGTGGCAGCAGGTAGCCGGGCAGGCGGGCCGCCAGGGCCGCGTGCAGGGCGCGTGCCTCGGCCTCCGGCACCTCGAAGTGGGCGGCGCCGGCCACCGGGTCCAGCAGGTGCAGGTAGTAGGGCTGCACGCCGATGTCGAACAGGCGCTCGCTGAGTTCGGCCAGGCTGTCCACGTCGTCGTTCACGCCGCGCAGCAGCACGCTCTGGTTGAACAGGCGCACCCCGGCCCGGTTCAACGCCTGCATTGCTTCCGTGACCGAGTCGTCGATTTCGCGCGGGTGGTTGGCGTGGATCACCAGCACCGCCGCCAGGCGGCTGGCGGCCAGCCGCGCCACCAGCGTGGGGGTGACGCGCTGCGGCAGCACCACCGGCAGGCGGCTGTGCAGACGCAGGCGGCGCAGGTGGGGCAGGGCCTCCAGGGCGTCCAGCAGGGCGGCCAGGCGGGCGTCGCCGAGCATGAGCGGGTCGCCGCCGCTCAGGATGACCTCCTCGATGTCCGGCCGGCGGCGCAGGTAGGCCAGGCTGTCGTCCAGGGCGGCGGCCGCGTTGTGCTCCCCATAGGGGTAGTGGCGGCGAAAGCAGTAGCGGCAGTGGATGGCGCAGGCGCCGGTGGTGATGAGCAGGGCGCGGCCGTGGTACTTGTGCAGCAGGCCGGGGGCGCGGCCGGCGGCCAGGTCGCCCACCGGGTCGGGGCCGAAGCCGGGCGGCTGCGGGGCCAGCTCCTCGCCCAGGGGCAGCACCTGGCGCAGCAGCGGGTCGTGCGGGTCGCCGGGGCGGATGCGCGCCAGCCAGGGCAGGGTGACGCGCAGGCGGAAGCGCGCGGCGGCGGCGCGCGCGGCCGGCAGCAGGGCGGGATCCAGGCGCAGACGGCGCAGCAGTTCGGCGGGATCGGTGATGGAGCGGGCCAGCAGGCGCTGCCAGGCGGGCGTGTCGTCCCGCGCGGGGATTCGGGGTATCATGCCGGCCCGATAGTACCGGTTAACCCACAGCACAGGAACCCATGGCCAGTTACAGCACCAATGAATTCCGCGCCGGCTTGAAGATCATGCTGGACGGCGATCCCTACGTCATCGTCGAGAACGAGTTCGTCAAGCCCGGCAAGGGGCAGGCTTTCAACCGCGTCAAGGTGCGCAACCTGAAAACGGGCCGGGTGATCGAGAAGACCTTCAAGTCGGGCGAGTCGGTGGAGGCCGCCGACGTGGTGGACGTGGAGATGCAGTATCTCTACACGGATGGCGAGTTCTGGCACTTCATGCACCCGGAAACCTTTGAGCAGGTCGCCGCCGACAAGGTGGCCGTGGGTGATGCCGCCAAGTTCCTCAAGGAACAGGACATGGTGCAGGTCACGCTGTGGAACGGTGCCCCCCTGACGGTGACCCCGCCCAACCACGTCATCCTCAAGGTCACCGAGTGCGAGCCGGGCGTGCGCGGCGACACCGCCACCGGCGCCACCAAGCCGGCCACGGTGGAGACGGGCGCCGTGGTCAAGGTGCCGCTGTTCGTGGAGGAGGGCGACCTCATCAAGATCGACACCCGCACCGGCGAGTACCTGGGCAGGGTCAAGGAATGAGCGTCGCCGACTGGCGCCCCGCCGCCAGCCGGCAGACCCTCCGCGAACGCGTGCGGCTGCTGGCCGCCATCCGGCAGTTCTTCCAGGCGCGCGGCGTGCTCGAGGTGGAGACGCCGCTGTTCTCCCGCGCCGCCGCCACCGACCCCCATCTGCACAGCGCAACGGCCACCCTCCTGGGCGAGACGGTGTACGCCCAGACCTCCCCCGAACACCACATGAAGCGCCTGCTGGCGGCGGGCCATGGCGACGTCTTCCAGCTCTTCCGCGCCGTGCGCGACGGCGAGGCGGGGCGCTGGCACAACCCCGAGTTCACCCTGCTGGAGTGGTATCGCACCGGCTTCGACCACCACGCCCTCATGGCCGAGCTGGTGGAACTGGTGCTGAGCCTCCACCCCGGCGAGGACGAGCCGGCGGTGGACAAGATCGCCTACCGTGAGCTGTTCCGGTGCGAACTGGACGTGGACCCGCTGGCGGACGACGTGCCCGCCCTGGCCGCGGCCGCCGGCCGGGCCGGCTTCAGCGTGGAAGGCGAGCTGGACCGCGACGCCTGGCTCGACCTGCTCATGAGCCACGCCCTACAGCCGCGCCTGCCCGCTCACACCCTCACCCTGGTGTACGACTACCCCGCCAGCCAGGCCGCCCTGGCGCGCCTCAA
This sequence comes from Gammaproteobacteria bacterium, assembly GCA_027031685.1. GTDB lineage: Bacteria > Pseudomonadota > Gammaproteobacteria > UWMA-0217 > UWMA-0217 > JALVPS01. The sequence goes on from JALVPS010000439.1 coordinate 5,385, forward strand.
CCCCGACGGCCGCACCGCCGCTCGTTTCGAGCTCTTCTGGGGCCCGGTGGAGCTGGCCAACGGCTACTGGGAACTCACCGACCCCGCCGAGCAGCGGCAACGCTTCGCAGCCGACAACGCCCGGCGGGCGCGCCTGGGCCTGCCGGCCATGCCCGTCGACGAGCACCTGCTGGCCGCCCTCGAGGCCGGCCTGCCGGACTGCGCCGGCGTCGCCCTGGGCATCGACCGGCTGCTGGCCTGTCAGCTGGGGCTGGAGGCGATCGAGGGGGTGCTGGCCTTTCCCTTTGCGCGGGCCTGAACGGCCTGCGACGGCAGGGCCGGTCTGTCGGCTTGCCTGCGGCGTCCGTCGTCTCGGAGGGGCCTCACGTCGGCCATGTCGCGGCCGCCCGACTGGCCCTGGATGCATCGAGCTGAGGGTGCCGAAAGCAACAAAAGTCACATTACGCGGAACCGCTGGCTTACGCTTTTGCAAGCGCTGGATCACGATCTGTGATCCTTCTCACTGATTCGTGAATTCCCCGCCAAACACCCGTTTCATCCCCGCGCCGAGTGGGTACAATCCCACGCGCTGGTGAGCTCCCCGTCACGGGGATGGCCCGCCGGCCCCGCTCCCGCCACGGCGCCGCAGTTCCGGTCGCCAGGGTGGTATCATCGGTGCCCCAATCCGCGGTGAGGGCTCCAATGATGGTGGAGCGGGACTATCGAGAGGCGAGGCGGGAATACGTCGGCGAACTGCGCCGGCGCGACCTGCACCCCGATCCGGTACAGCAGTTCACAAGCTGGTTACTGGAGGCGGAAGCGTGCCCGGTCCCCGATGCCACGGCCATGTGCCTGGCCACTGCGGGCCGCGACGGCCAGCCCACCGCCCGCATCGTGCTCCTCAAGCACTACGACGAGCACGGCTTCTGCTGGTACACCGACCGGCGCAGCGAGAAGGGCCGTCAGCTGGCCGAGAATCCCCGCGCCGAGCTGCTCTTCTATTGGCCACCCCTGAGCCGGCAGGTCCGCATCCGCGGCCACGTCGAGCCCCTGCCGGACGAGCTGAACGACCGCTACTTCCGGAGCCGCCCGGCCGGCAGCCGCTATAGCGCGGCCGCCTCGGTGCAGGACAGCGTCGTGCCGGATCGTGCCACCCTGGAGGCCCGCGTCGCCGAGCTCATGGAACGCTACCCGGACGGCCAGGTGCCGCGCCCGCCCGAGTGGGGCGGCTACCGGCTGGTGGCGGAGGCCTTCGAGTTCTGGCAGGGTCGCGAGTCCCGCCTCCACGACCGCTTCCGCTACCGGCGCGCCGGCGCGAGGTGGCACATCGAGCGGCTGGCACCATGAGCGAGCCGGCGCGCCGCATCCAGCTCGAACCCGGCTGGCTGGAGGCCCTGGCCGACGAATTCCGGCAGGACTACATGCAGCAGCTGCGTAGCTTCCTGCAGGCCGAACGGGCGGCGGGCAAGGTCATCTACCCGCGCCCGTCGCAGTGGTTCAACGCCTTCAACACCACCCCGCTGGACCAGGTCAAGGTGGTCATCTTGGGGCAGGACCCCTATCCGACCCCCGGCCACGCCCACGGCCTCTGCTTCTCCGTCCAGCCGGGCGTGCGGCCGTTGCCCAAATCGCTGCAGAACATCTTCCGCGAACTGCGCGACGACTTAGGGATTGAAAACCACAGCGGCAACCTGGAACCTTGGGCCAGACAGGGCGTACTGCTCCTCAACGCCGTCCTCACCGTCGAGCGCGGCCGCCCCGCCAGCCACCAGGGCAAAGGCTGGGAACGCTTCACCGACCGCGCCATCCAGATCCTCAACGACGGCGACCGACCCATCGTCTTCGTCCTCTGGGGCAGCTACGCACAACGCAAAGGCAGCATCATCGACCGCAAACGACACCACGTCATCGCCTCACCCCATCCCTCGCCCCTTTCCGCCCACCGCGGCTTCTTCGGCAGCCGACCGTTTTCGCGCATCAATGCGTTTTTGGGGGGGATGGGGGAGAGGCCGATTGATTGGTGGTTGCCCGACGAGGCGTAAATAATCTTCCGGGTCCGGAACCAGTCGCCTTGGCGCAAGATTGCGTGTGCAATAGTGCCGTAAGGGTGGCTGTGGCGTGCATACCAAGATCCGACCAGACAGTATTACCTTGACCAAAGGTACTGACACCAATCAATCCAATAGCCGTCACCTTGATGGACTGCGCCACTGGGTCATTGCGCTTGTGGTGGGCGGGGCCGCGGCTTACGTATTTCGTGATGGCGTCAGGACCATTATCGAGGCGTGGGGGCGGGAGGAATACAGCCACGGGTACCTGATCCCGGTAGTTGTCGCTTATTTGATCTGGCAGGCCCGTGGAAAACTGGCACAAGAGTCTTTCACTGGCTCTTGGCTGGGTGTGGGGGTTACGGCCGTCGGCCTGTTCCTCTATTTTCTCGGCGAACTGGGCACACTTTATGTGCTGCTGCAGTACGGTTTTATAGTTACACTAGTAGGGCTAGTCTATGCCTGGCTGGGGTGGAAAACTTTCCGTCACATATGGGTCGCCATGCTGCTGCTATTCTTTACGGTGCCCCTGCCCAGTTTTCTATATAACAACCTGTCCAGCCAATTACAGCTCATCTCGTCCGAGATCGGCGTTTGGTTTATTCGTCAGTTTGGAATAAGCGTCTACCTAGCTGGCAACGTTATCGACCTGGGCAGCATGCAACTCCAAGTCGTCGAAGCTTGTAGCGGCTTGCGGTACTTGTTCCCCCTAATGACGCTGGCTTTTATCGTTGCCATTTTCTTCCGCAGTGCGTGGTGGAAAAAGCTGCTCATCTTCCTATCCAGCATCCCCATTACGGTGATAATGAACAGCGTTCGCATCGGCGTCATCGGCGTCCTGGTGGAATACTGGGGCACCAGCATGGCCGAAGGCTTCCTGCACGATTTTGAAGGGTGGGTGGTATTCATGGCCGCCTTCGCCGTATTGCTCGTCGAAGTCTGGCTGTTTGCCTTGTTTTCGAAAACTCGCTTAGGGTTTGGCGTGATATTTACCCCTGGTTTTCCCGCTAAAAAGACAAGTCATGAAATAGTAAGCATAGCGAAAAGTCACCGGGTGCCGGGACCTTTTGTTGCTTCAATTGCGCTGCTTTTGCTGACCTTGGTGGCGTCATTGGTTTTGCCAAATAGGAAAGAAGTTATTCCGCAACGCGCCTTGCTCTCAGATTTTCCAATGCAGATAGGCGAATGGCATGGGCGAAGAAAGCTTATGGATACCATGTATGTAGAAGCGCTTAAGTTCGATGATTATTTGTTGGCTGATTACAAGAAAGAAGGTAGTCCCCCCGTCAACTTCTACATTGCCTACTACGATTCCCAGCGAAAAGGTGCTTCTGCTCATTCTCCCCGTTCCTGTCTTCCTGGTGGGGGGTGGCGTATTGATGATTTCGATCAGAAAACAATTAAAGGAGTTAAAGTGAATGGTGTGCCTTTGCGCGTCAATCGTGTGCTTATGTCAAAGGGGGGTGAGCGGAAGGTCGTCTACTACTGGTTTCAGGAGCGTGGCCGTAACATAACCAATGAGTATTTGGTTAAGTGGTTTATTTTTTGGGACTCCTTGATGAAGAATAGAACAGATGGGGCATTGATAAGGGTTACGGCCTCTGTTCCGGAGGGGTATAGTCTTAAGAAGGTGGAAAGATTTCTAGATCAATTTTTGGCAAACGTGGTTCTTTATATTGGTGGATATGTGTCAAATTGAGTGCAAGGATGGGGATTTGTTTGTGCATACTGTGCCCAGTTGTTTACTAAATCTTGCATAAGTAAAGCGACTGCTATAGAATTAATTACATGAAATGCAAACGCAAATACGACGGTCGCAAGCTGGATCACAAAACGCTGGAAGCATTGCGGATGCGCAAGGTGGAACGGGTGCTGGACGGTGAAGATCCCGAGGAACTGGCCAAGGGGCTGGGCATGAACCGGGCCACGGTCTATCGCTGGGTGCAGAAGTACCACTATGGCGGCTGGGAGGCCCTCAAGGCCAAG
>JALVPS010000440.1 GCA_027031685.1 Gammaproteobacteria bacterium
ATCAACGACGACTACGAGCGGCCCTTCCACCCCGCCCGCTGCGTGGTGGGGCCGGAGCGCGCCACGGCCGCCCGCCCACCCACCGACAGCTGAGCGTCCACGGGCACGATCCGACCCCGGCCCCACGGCGCCCTTGGGCCGCGTGGCATAATGGCCGGCCCGACGACGCCCACGACCCGCCATGACCGCCAATCTCGACGACCCCAGCCTGTACATCAACCGCGAGCTGAGCCTGCTGGCCTTCAACCGCCGCGTGCTGGAACTGGCGGCGGACCCCGAGGTGCCCCTGCTGGAGCGGCTGCGCTTCCTGTGCATCTCCAGCACCAACCTGGACGAGTTCTTCGAGGTGCGCGTGTCCGGCCTCAAGCAGCAGGTGGCCCTGGGCGTCAAGCTGCGCGGCGCGGACCAGATGTCGGCCAGCGAGCAGCTGGCGGCCATCAGCACCACCGCCCACACCCTGGTGGCCGACCAGTACCGCCTGCTCAATGCCGAGCTGATCCCCGAGCTGGAGCACGAGGGCATCCGCTTCCTGCGCCGCACGGAGTGGACCGACACGCAGGCCGAATGGGTGCACGAGTATTTCCGCCGCGACCTGCTGCCGCTGCTCAGCCCCATGGGGCTGGACCCGGCCCACCCCTTCCCGCGCGTGCAGAACAAGAGCCTCAATTTCATCGTCACCCTGGAGGGCAACGACGCCTTCGGGCGCGAGATCCACATGGCCATCGTGCCGGCACCGCGCATCCTGCCGCGCATCATCCCCATGCCGCCCGAGGTGGCCGGCTGTCCGCACGGCTACGTGTTCCTGTCCTCCATCCTGCACGCCCACGTGAGCGAGCTGTTCCCGGGCATGACGGTGACCGGCTGCTACCAGTTCCGCGTCACGCGCAACACCAACCTGTTCGTGGACGAGGAGGACATCGAGAACCTGCTGGAGGCCCTGTCCGGCGAGCTGCCCACCCGCAACTACGGCGACGCGGTGCGCATGGAGGTGGCCGACAACATCACCGACGAGGCGCGCGAGTACCTGCGCCTGCAGTTCAACCTGGACCAGCAGGACATCTACCAGGTCAACGGCCCCGTCAACCTCAACCGCCTGTCGCAGCTGTACGACCTCATCCCGCGCCCGGAACTCAAGTACCCCGCCTTCCACCCCGGCACGCCGCGCCCCTTCGCCCAGACGGACCGCTCCATCTTCGACGTCATCCGCCGCGAGGACGTGCTCATCCACCTGCCCTACCAGTCCTTCGCGCCGGTGCTCAGCCTGCTGCGCCAGGCCGCCAGCGACCCCCAGGTGCTGGCCATCAAGCAGACCCTGTACCGCACCGGCAGCAACTCGGAGATCGAGCAGCTGCTGGCCAGGGCGGCCCAGAACGGCAAGGAAGTCACCGCCGTGGTGGAACTCAAGGCCCGCTACGACGAGGAGGCCAACATCGAGCTGGCCAACCGCCTGCAGGACGCCGGCTGCCATGTGGTGTACGGCGTGGTGGGCCACAAGACCCACGCCAAGCTGCTCATGGTGGTGCGTCGCGAGGCGGACGGGCTGCGCCGCTATGTGCACCTGGGCACCGGCAACTACCACGCCGGCACGGCCCGCGCCTACACCGACCTGGGCCTGTTCAGCGCCGACCCGGTGCTGGGCGAGGACGTGCAGAACATCTTCCAGCAGCTCACCGGCCTGGGCCGCGGCGAGCCGCCCAAAAAACTCATCCAGGCCCCCTTCGACCTGCACCGCGAAATCATCGCCAAGATCCAGCGCGAAACGGCGCACGCCCGCGCCGGGCGGCCGGCGCGCATCGTGGCGCGCATGAACTCGCTGGTGGAGCCGCAGGTCATGCGCGCCCTGTACGAGGCCTCCATGGCCGGCGTGCAGATCGACCTCGTCGTGCGCGGCATCTGCTGCCTGCGGCCGGGCATCGCGGGCATCTCCGAGAACATCCGCGTGCGCTCCGTCATGGGCCGCTTCCTGGAGCACTCGCGGGTATGCCTGTTCGAGAACGACGGCCAGCCCGAGGTGTACTGCGGCAGCGCCGACTGGATGCCGCGCAACTTCTTCCACCGCATCGAGACCTGCTTTCCCGTGGAGGAGCCGGCCCTGCGCCAGCGCGTGGTCACTGAGACCCTGCAGTACTACCTGGAGGACAACGTGCAGGCCTGGGAGCTGCAGCCGGACGGCAGCTACCGCCGGCGCCGTCCGGCCGAAGGCGAGCCGCGCCGCTGTGCCCAGGAACGGCTCATGCACGAGCTGGGCTATCTGGAGTCCACCTGACCCCCGCACCGGCCGGGCAATGAACTGCTACACTTTCCCCCACAACCCGTAGCACTTTGCGGCGCCCGCGCCGCGCCACCACCCGAGGAGCGCCCATGGACCCCCACGCCTGCATGAGGCCGCTGCACGAGACGGCCTTCCACACGGTTCGCGTACCGCCGGGCCACGTCGCCCGCTGGCTGCGGCTGGGCTGGCGGGATCTGCGCCGGGCCGGCTGGCCGAGCTGGCTGCACGGCGTGCTGGTGAGCGCCGTCAGCCTGCTGCTGGCGCGCGCGGCGCTGTTCGACCTCTACCTGCTGCCGGGCCTGGCCACCGCCTTCGTGCTGGTGGGCCCCATGCTGGCCACCGGGCTGTACGGGCTCAGCCGCCGGCTGGAACAGGGCGACCGCCCCCGGCTGAAGGACGCGCTGTGTGCCTGGTGGACCGCCTCGCAGTGCCTGTGGGGCTTTTCCGGGCTGCTGGTGCTGATAGGGCTGGGCTGGATCGCCGCCAGCGCCACCCTGTTCCACCTGTTCATCGACGAGGACATGTACGACGCCTGGCGCTTCCTGTACCACGTGCTCACCCAGGACGAGCACCACTTCCTGCTGTGGACGGTGGCCGGCGCCCTGGTGGCGGCACTGGTGTTCGCCATGACCGTGGTGGCCGTGCCCCTGCTGCTGGAGCGCAACGTCACCACGCGCACCGCCGTGCTGGCCAGCATCCGCTCCGTGGGCGAGAACCCCCTCACCATGGCCCTGTGGGCGCTCACCATCGCCCTGCTCACCCTGCTGGGCGTGGCCACGGCCATGCTCGGCTTCATCGTCATCTACCCCCTGCTGGGGCATGCCTCCTGGCGGCTGTACCGCGACGTGGTGCGGGCC
>JALVPS010000441.1 GCA_027031685.1 Gammaproteobacteria bacterium
CCCCTCCCACCCCATCCGGTCTGCGGGTCCGCGCCGGGCGGCGCGGGGAGTTGTGGCCGTGAAGGGCGCCCATGCCGGGCGCAAGCCGAAGGGCGGCCCCAAGGCCGCCCTTCGACGAAAGGCCGGTCGGTGAACATTCAGCTCACGACCAGTGCCATGCGCCCCTTCCCGTAGTTGGGTACCTCCACCTCGAAGGCGCGCTTCTCCACCGGCTGTTCCAGCAACTGGCGCGCGTCCTCCGGCAGCTGCGCGTAGTCCGGAAACATCTCGGCCAGGCGCAGGTGCGGCGTATCGTCGCCCATGAGCAGCCGCGAGCAGATGTTCATCACCTCGTACACGTTTTCCTGCATGGACTGGGGGATCTCGCCGCTTTCGGCGGCATCCTCCGCCCCCCCCTTGGGGATCATGGACAGGGCCGCGCCGGCATAGGCGGCGAATTCCTTGTCCACCACGCAGGCGGCCACCGGCCTGTCTTCCTCATTCACGTACAGCCCGTACAGGCTGGCCGACTTGGGATCCACCGCGTCGTCGGTCTCGCGCACCGACACGTCGCCGTAGAGCATGCTCAGCACGCCCACGGCCTCACTATCGCTGGGCAGCAGATAGGTCGCTTTCATGGGGGTCTTTCCTCCTGAGTCTTGCGGTTTGCCGTGGGTCTTCAGTCCGTGATGTACTTGCCGAGCGTCTCGGAAAAGCTCTGCGGGGTGAACGGCTTGGCGATCAGGAACTCGGCGCCGGCCTCGGCGGCCTTGGCACGCATCTCGCTGGTGGCCTCGGTGGTGACGAAGCCGAAGGTGGTCTTGACGCCCTTCTCGCGCAGCGCCTCCAGGAACTCGGGCCCGTTCATGTTGGGCATGTTCCAGTCGGACAGGATCAGGTCGGGGCCGAATTCCTCCACCTTTTCCAGGCCGGTCTTGCCGTCCTCGGCCTCTTCGATGTTGTGGCCCTCGAAGCCGGCGGCGCGCAGGGTCTTCTTGACGATCATGCGCATGGCGCGGCTGTCGTCGACGATCAGGATATTCATGGTTGTGGTACTCCCTGGTTTGTTGTGGTGATTGTGGTCGGGTTGTGAATCGTCAGTGGGTGGCGGCCAGCAACCCCAGGCGGCGGGCCGCCTCGGTGATGAGGCGCGGCATCTCTTCCAGCGGGGCCACCTGGTCCACATGGCCCCGCCTGACCGCCTGGCCGGGCATGCCCCACACCACGCTGGAGGCCTCGTCCTGGGCGATGGTCCTGACCCCCTTTTCGTGCAGCCGCCCCATGGCGTCCGCGCCATCGTCGCCCATGCCGGTGAGCATGATGGCCAGCGCCACCTGGTGCGGGAACTGCCCGAGCGAGTCGAACATCACTTCCACCGACGGCTTGTGGCAGTTGACCGGGGCGCTGTCGTCCAGCCGGCAGCGCAGCTGCCCTGCCCCCTTCTCCAGGCGCAGATGGTGCGAGCCGGGTGCGATGAGGACCTGTCCGGCATGCACCACGTCACCCTCCTCTGCCTCCTTCACGTGCAGCGCGCAGATCGAGTCCAGGCGCTGGGCGAAGGAGCGGCTGAAGGCCGGCGGTATGTGCTGCGTGATCACGAATCCCATCCTGAGTGCGGGCAAGGCGGTGAAAATGGCTTTCAGTGCCTCGGTGCCGCCCGTGGACGAACCGATGGCAATGATCTTATCGGCCGGCGTGAGGCGCGCTGCAGGCCGCTCGTCGCCCGGGCGGGCACGCCCGCCCGGCTCGGGCGGCGCCGCCTCGGCGGCCGGCTCCTCCGCCGGGCCGCGGATCTTCGCGCGGGCCGCCATCTTCACCTTGCGGATCAGGTCACCGGCATAGGCCTCCATCTCCTCCACCACGTTGAACTGCGGCTTGGTGACGAAGTCCACTGCGCCAAGCGCCAGCGCGTCCAGGGTCACCTGAGCGTTGCGGTGGGTGAGCGAGGAGACCATCACCACCGGCATGGGGCGCAGCCGCATCAGGTTGCGCAGGAACTGGATGCCGTCCATGCGCGGCATTTCGATGTCCAGGGTGAGGACGTCGGGATTGAGCTGCTTGATCTTCTCCCGCGCCTCGTAGGGATCGGCCGCCACGCCCACCACCTCCAGCGCCGGGTCCTGGGAGAGAATGCGCGTCAGCAGACGCTGGATCAGCAGCGAGTCGTCGACGATCAACACGCGGATGGGGCGCGCCGGCGCGGGGGTACGGGCCAGACTGTTCATACTCATGGTCGTGTTTTCATTATTCTTCTGGTTGTCGTTCGGGTGACGATGGGGGCTCAGCGCACCCGCCGGTAAATGGTCTTGCCGAGCAGCTCGAAGCGGTCACTGACCTTGTTCAGCGTCTCCGAGTGGCCGATGAACAGGTAGCCGTTCGGATCCAGGCTGCCGGCGAAGCGGTCCACCAGACGCGCCTGGGTGGGCAGGTCGAAATAGATGATGACGTTGCGGCAGAAGATCACATCGAACGGCTCGTCGAAGGGCCAGGGTTCCATCAGGTTGAGCTGGGAGAACTCGATCAGCTCGGCCACCTCGGGCTTGATGCGCACCCGTCCGGCGTTGTGGCCGCGCCCCTTGAGGAAATACTTCTTCACCAGCTGCCGGTCCAGCGACTCGATGCGCTCCTGCTCGTACACGCCGCTGCGCGCCTTGGCCACCACGCTGGAATCCAGGTCGGTGGCGATGATCTGGATGCGGTCGCGCGCCGCCAGCACCTGGCGGCATTCCAGGGCCGAGATGGCGATGGAATAGGCCTCCTCGCCGGTGGAACAGCCCGCCGACCAGATACGCAGGCGCCGGTGGCGGTGCTTCTGCAGCAGCTCCGGCAGCAGGGTGTCGCGCAGGTAGTCGAAGTGGTGGCGCTCGCGGAAAAAAGAGGTCAGGTTGGTGGTGATGACATTGATGAACTCCTCCAGCTCCTCCGAGTGGCCCGACTCCAGCAGGCGCCGGTATTCGGCAAAGCTGTCCAGGCCGGTGGCGCGCAGGCGGCGCGCGATGCGGCCATAGACCAGTTCGCGCTTGTTTTCGGCAATGGCGATGCCGGTCTTGTGGGCGATGAAACGCCTCAGGTGCTCGAAGTCCTGATCGGTAAATTCGTATTCCTTCATTTTTCTTGTTTTTGTCGTCAGGGCTGAAAAAGCTGCACGGGCCCACTGGCCGCCGCGGCCTCCGCAGGCGGCTGTGCCTCCAGGCACACGCAGCCACGCTTGCGCAGCAGGGCACGGAAGGTTTGCTTCTCCTCTTCCAGGGTATAGAGGCGTTCGATCTCCCGTGTCAGGCCGCAGTCCAGGGTCGGGTCGCCGCCGCGGTACTCGATGTGGTCGGCCACCAGGTGCAGGGCCTCGGCCATGTGGGCCAGCTGCTGCTTGAGGCGGTCGTAGAACTGAAAGCCGGTGATGATGCGCGTCATCTCCCCCTCCAGCGCCTCCAGCTCCCGCGCCAGACGCGCGTCGTCGTGGTGCAGGGCCATGCCCACCAGCCGCTCCCGCACGCGCCGCGAGCGCTCGATGACGGCCGCCAGCTCGCGCTCGCCGCGGTCGCTGGCACTGTCCAGCTGGGCGCTCAGGCACTCCACGATGTGCGCCACCTGATCCATGGTGGTGGGCCGCTTCATGCCGCGTCCTCCACTGACGGCAGCGGGATACCCAGGGTGGCGGCCGCCTCGGTGACGGCCGGCGAAAAGGCGCGGAAGCGCACGGCCGGGCCGCCCTGCTCCGCCAGCCGCGCCAGCGAGACGATCACCTGCAGGCCGGCCGCATCCACCGAGGTCACCCCGCCGGCGTCCACGCTGCCCGCCTGGCGGCCTTCCAGCCAGGCCCGCAGCTCACTGACCACCGTCTCCACCTGGGCGGTACGCAACTCGCCGGGAAATGTAAAAGGCCTCTGTTCTTCGCTCATCCCCGAATCTCCTCCTCGTCAACGGGTGTGTGTCGCCGGGGCCGCTGGCCTCAGTAGCCGGCGGCCAGGTCGTAGCCAGGCGCTTCCGGCGCGCCCTGCCGGGCCTTGGTGGCGATCTCGTCCAGCAGGCCCACCAGCCGGCCCGAGAGGCGCTCGATGTCGCCATACTTGCGTTCGGCCTCGCCCTCCTGGCCAGCCTCCTTGAGCTGGATGATCTCGCGGATGGTGGCGTGCAGGGTCTTGTGGTCGCGCTCCAGCTCGCCCATCTCCGAGATGTGGGCCAGCTGCCTGAGACCGTCGGCATACAGCCACTTGCCCAGGTCGCAGTCGCGGTGGGACACGGCCTGGTCCAGGGTCAGCGTGGAGCGGCCGTCCAAAAAGCTGCGGATGCGCGTCTTCCAGGACAGGTGCTTGGCCTTGATGGCCGACCAGTCCACGTCGTCCACGCTGCCTTGATCGTGGCCGTGGCCGAAGTCGAAGAAGGCCAGCGCGCTGTGCAGGGCGCGTGCGTTCTCGCCCAGCGCCTCGCTGGCGGCGGCCACCTGCTTGACCAGGCTGGCGTTCTGCTGCGTCATCTCGTCCATCTGCAGCACGGCGCGGTTCACCTGGTCGATGCCCAGGGCCTGCTCCTGGTTGGCGGTGGCGATCTCGGAGATGATGGTATTGACCTTGTTCACCGCCTGCACAATGCCTTCCAGGGAACGCCCGGTCTCGTCCACCAGCGTGCTGCCCACATTCACCTTCTGCACGCTGTCCTCGATCAGGTCCTTGATCTCCTTGGCCGCCTCGGCACTGCGCTGGGCCAGGTTGCGCACCTCGCTGGCCACCACCGCGAAGCCACGGCCCTGCTCGCCGGCATGGGCCGCCTCCACCGCTGCGTTGAGGGCCAGCAGGTTGGTCTGGAAGGCGATCTCGTCGATGACGCCGATGATGTCGGCGATGCGGTTGCTGGCATCGTTGATCTCGCTCATGGCGGCAATGGCCTTGCCCACCACCTCGCCACCCTGCTGGGCGTCGCGCGCGGCGCTGGCCGACAGTTCGCTGGCCATGCGCGCGTTCTCGGCGTTGTGGCGCACGGTGCCCGTCATCTGTTCCATGCTGGCCGCAGTCTGCTCCAGGCTGCCGGCCTGCTGCTGGGTGCGGTTGCTGAGATTCATGTTGCCTTCGGCGATCTCCTCCGCTCCGCGCCGCACCTCGTCGGCGGTGTTCTTGACCTGCGCCAAGGCCTCGACCAGCTTGCTGGTGGCCTTCTGCAAGTTGGACTTGAGCACGCGGTAGGTGCCGTCGAAGTCGAAATTGACACGCTCCTGCAGGTGTCCCTCGGCGATGCGTACCAGCACCCGGTTGACCTCATCGATGACCTGGGCGTTGACCGAGAGCAGGTCGTTGATGGTGCGCGACACCTTCAGGTGGAAGCCGTCCTTGCCGTGGGTATCGATGCGCTTCTCCAGGTCGCCGTTGATGCTGGCCTCGATGACATCCTGGATTTCCTGCTCCATGCGCATCTGCTGCGTCTCGTCATGCCACAGCAGCAGGGCGCCGCTGCCCTCCCCCCCCAGTGGCACCACCTGGAGGGCCAGGGTGAAGCTGCCCAGATCGAGGCGGCGCTGCTGCTCGCGCCCCAGCTCCAGACCGCCCTGCCCGGCGGCGGCAAACACGCCGTGCAGGTCCACCCCCAGCGGGCCCTCGGCGCCGCCCGGCACCAGGCCCTGCACGCTGCCGAACAGGCGCCGCGCGGCCTCGTTGGCGTAGGTGACCTTGCCGTGCCGGTCGGCCAGCGACACGGCGTCCGGCAGGCGCTCCAGGATCAGGCGCAGGCGGTTGGACTCGTTGGCCTTCACCGTGAGCTGCTTGAGCATGGCACGGATGGTCTCGTGTGCCTGGTGCGCCTGACGGTACAGGCCGCCGGCGCTGTCCGGCAGGGGCAGCACGGGAGAGAAGTCGGCCTTGGCCAGCTTGTGCAACAGGCCCTCCACCTCGGCCACCGGCCCCCCCAGCAGTCCATCCAGCCGCCGTTGCACGCGCAGGCCACCCCACAGGGTGAGCGCAATGCCCCCCGCGCCCAGCGCGCCACCCAGGGGTGCGGCCCAGCCGGCGGGTACCCCGGGCAGGGTGAGGATGAGCAGGGCGGCCAGCATCAGGCCGGCCGCCACCAGGTTGTAGCGTGCGATGGAAGTCATGGCGTTGCCTTTCCTTATGTTGTCGTCAGCCGTCGAGATTGGCCTTGGCGATCTCGGTCTCGACCAGATGGGCGATGTTGAGCAGGATCACCATCTTGCCCTCCACTGTGGCCAGGCCCTTGATGAACTCGGTGGACACCAGCGTGCCCATGGCCGGCGGCGGCTCGATCTCGCGCACCGGCACGTTGTAGACCTCGGACACCGCATCCACCACGATGCCCACCACCTTCTCGCCGTCCTCCTGCACCGACTTGGCCATGATGACCACCGTGGTGGGGCCGAACTCGGACGGCTCCAGCCCGAAGCAGGTGCGCAGGTCGATGATGGGCACCACCGTGCCGCGCAGGTTGATGATGCCGAGGATGTGCGGCGGCGTGTTGGGGATGGGCGTGACGCCGCTCCAGCCCTTGATCTCCTGCACATTGAGGATCTTGATGCCATATTCCTCGCCGGCCAGCATGAAGGTCAGGTACTGCTCCGTGTACTGGCCGTTCTGCTCGGCGTCGTTGGTGGCGATGTCCTTGTTTGCGGCGGCGGCTGCGCTGTTCATTTCCTATGTCTCTCCTTGGAAATACCGGAATTCAGGCGGCAAGGGTGCGCGGGTCGGGCGTGCCGGTGCCCTGCAGGTGCTGGCGCACCAGGCCCGGCACGTCGATGATGAGCGATACCGTGCCGTCACCCAGGATGGTGGCCCCGGAGAAGCCCTGCAGCTTGCGGAAGTTCTTCTCCAGGCTCTTGATGACCACCTGCTGCTGGCCGAGGAGTTCGTCCACAAACAGCCCCACGCGGCGCCGCTCGGACTGCACCACCACCAGCAGGCCGTCCGCCAGGCGCTTGGCGTTGGGCTCGATGTCGAACATCTCCGGCAGGTTGATGATGGGGATGTATTCCTCCCGCAGCTTGTACAGGTCGAGGGTGCCCTTGTAGCGGTTGATGTTGTCCGGGTTGACCTGCAGCGACTCGTCGATGGACAGCAGCGGGATGACGTACACCTCGCTGCCCACCTTGACGAGCTGGCCGTCGATGATGGCCAGGGTGAGCGGCAGGCGGATGGTGAGCGTGCTGCCCTTGCCCCGCTCGGAGGTGACGTACACCTGCCCACCCAAGTCGTTGATGTTGCGGCGCACCACGTCCATGCCCACGCCCCGGCCCGACACGTCCGACACCTTGTCGGCGGTGGAGAAGCCGGGTTGGAAGATGAGGTTGTTGATCTCCTCCTCGGTGAGCTTGTCGTCCGGGCCGATGAGGCCCTTCTCCAGCGCCTTGGCCTTGATCTTTTCGGTGTTCAGGCCGGCCCCGTCGTCCACCACCTCGATGACGATGTTGCCGCCTTCGTGATAGGCCTTGAGCTCCAGCACGCCGGTCTCCGGCTTGCCCGCCTTGCGCCGCGCCTCGGGCGTCTCCAAGCCGTGGTCCAGCGAGTTGCGCACCAGGTGCACCAGCGGGTCGGTGATCTTCTCCAGCACCGTCTTGTCCAGCTCGGTGTTCTCGCCGGTGATGCGCAGCTCCACCTTTTTGCCCAGCTTGTGGCTCAGGTCGCGGATCATGCGCGGGAAGCGGTTGAAGGCCGAGCTGATGGGCAGCATACGGATCTGCATGGCCGTCTCCTGCAGCTCGCGCGAATTGCGCGACAGCTGGCTCAGGCCGTCGCGCAGCTGCTCGATCCGCGACATGTCGAAGTCCTCCGCGAACTGGCCCAGCATGGACTGGGTGATGACCAGTTCGCCCACCAGGTTGATGAGCATGTCGATCTTCTCGATGGCCACGCGGATGGAGCTGGACTCACCGCCCTTGCCCTTGCCCTTGGCCGGCTTCTTGGCGGCCGCCGGGGCCTTGGGCTTGTCGGCCGGCCTGGCCACTGCGGCCGCCCTGGCCTGACCGTCGCCCGCTTCCGCCGCGCCCTGTCCCGTGCCGGCGTCGGCCTCGCTCGGGGGAGCGGCCGCCTGCCGGGGCTCGGCCGGCGCCTCCGGCTGGGCGGTGCCCGGCGCGGTGTGCGCCACCGGCGCCCCCTCGGCCTCGCTGAGCGGGGTGATGACCAGCTCGCAGTCGCCCTCCACCCAGGCGAACAGCTCGTGGATCTCCTCTTCCTCCACGTCGCCCTCCAGCTCAATGTCCCAGCCCAGGTAGGAGCGGGTGGGGTCGAGCTTGTCCAGGGGTGGCACGCGGGACAGGTCGCAGCGCACCTTCATGTCGCCCAGCCGGCCCAGCTCGCGCAACAGGCGGTAGGGGTCATTGCCGCTCTGCAGCAGGTCCTCGTTGGGCACGAAGCGGATGCGGAAACCGTGCCGCTCCAAGGCCGGCTCGGCCGCCGGCGCGGGCGCGTCCGGCGCCTCGCCGCCGTCGCCCTGGGCGAGCATGGCCTGCAGGCGCTGCTGCAGGTCGTCCACGCGTGCCTGGTCGATGGGTTCCTCGGCGCGGGTGGCGTCGATCATCTCGCGCAGGCAGTCCACCGACTCCAGCAGCAGGTCCACCGCCGCCACCGTCACGCGCCGCTCGCCGGAGCGCATCTGGTCCAGCAGCGTCTCCATGACGTGGGTGAAGGAGGCGATGTGGTTGAAGTCGAAGGTGGCGCTACCGCCCTTGATGGAGTGCGCCGCGCGGAAGATGGTGTTCACCGCCTCCACGTCGGCATCGCCCACATCCAGGTTCAAAAGGCCTTGCTCCATCACCTCCAGGCCCTCGTAGCACTCCTCGAAGAAGACTTCGTAGAATTCCGACAAATCCATCGACATGGTCTTTCCTTCCCTGCCCTGATAACTGGATGCCGTGCCTCAGAGCACCTTGCGGATGGTCTGGATGAGCACGTCCGGGTCGAACGGCTTGACGATCCAGCCGGTGGCGCCCGCCTCGCGCCCCTCGCGCTTCTTCTCCAGGCTGCCCTCGGTGGTGAGCGTGAGGATGGGGCGGAAGCGGTAGTCGGGCAGCGAGCGCAGGCGACGGATGAGTGTGATGCCATCCATCTCCGGCATATTGATATCGGTGATCACCAGATCGAAGTTCTCCTTCTGCGCCTTGTCCAACGCCTCGATACCATCGGCGGCCTCCTCGGTTTCATATCCGGCGCGCTCCAGGGTGAAGGTCACCATCTTGCGCATGGACTCGGAGTCGTCTACTGCCAGGATTCTTGTCATTGCTTGGGTCCGTCAGTTTTCTGTCGTCACCGCCCCGGCGCGGGACGGCGCAGACAGTCATGCAAGGATGGTGCCAGCCCGGCGGTGCCATCCGGCGGGCCACGGACCCCGCCCATGCCACCCCGCCCGACCCGCGGCAAGGCCTTGCCGCGGGTCGGGCGGGGTGGCATGGGCGGGGTC